>JADLHM010000111.1 GCA_020848745.1 Deltaproteobacteria bacterium
GCATTTCTCACCAGGTCCACGTCGCGAGAGCGTCAAGCGTGCGCCAGATCGGGCCGAACGGAGCGCCGAGCGACGCAGGCGGACTGGACAGTCCGTTGAGGAGCGAGGCGCGAGTACGGCCTGAGGTAGCGTGCGATTGACGCTCGCAGCAGGGACCTGGTGAGAAATGCGGGCTAGGAAAAGCCCAGGCGTCGCTTCGGCGCGACGGAGAGCCGGGCCTAGCGTCGCGACGCCCGCGAGAGCACGGCGGCTCTCGCGGGCGTTCGAGTTTACAGGTCAGTCGGCGACGCCGTTCGCGGCGCCGGTGAAGCAGAGGTTTGCCACGTTGTGGGTGGTCGCCGTGTTGCCCACCCAGGTGCTCGCCGTACCCGCCGTCCCGGCCCCGGTCGTGGTGTCGTGGCAGTCGTGGTTGAAGCTCCCCGAGACCTCGTTGTCCTCGACCGTGTTGCCGCCGTTCGCGCCCATCGCCATGAAGTCGACGATCCGGATGCCGTCGCCGGCGCCGTCCTGACCGCTGTCCGTCACGGTGTTCTTCACGATGGTCGAAGCCACGAGCGCGGACTCGCCGGCGCCCGAGTCGACCGCGATCCCGTGTGATCCGGCTTTGTCGATGACGTTCTTGGTCACCGTTACGCCCGTGCTCGCGCCGCCCGGCGGGAAGCCCGGGAAGAACTGGGTGTTGAAGCGAATGGCGCGGGTCCCGGCGTTCGTCACCGTGTTCCCGGTGATCACGAGATTGGTGTTCTTGCCGCCGACGAAGACCGCGGTGCCGGTCGTCCCATCGCTGTTGACCTTGTTCTTGGAGAACGACGAGTCGAGGGTGCCAAGGATCACCGCGAAGGTCACGTCGGATTCGGACCGATTGCCGGTGATCTTGATGCGGTCGTTCGTGGCGGCCGACAGCTGATCCATGATGATGCCCGCCGCGACGTTGCTCTTGAAGAAGTAGTTCTTCGCGATCGACGCGTCCCGCAGGCCGTAGCCCGTGCGGACGCCGGTGCCGTTCTGGTGGAAGCAATTGCCCTTGACCGAGCTCTTCGATCCGACGGCCGAGTGGAAGTACACGCCGTTGGCGTTCGACGTGAAGACGCTGTTCTTGAGCGAGAACTTCACGTTGGCGGGGTCGGTGCGGACCGCCGTCTCACCGGCGCCGGTGAAGACCATGCCTTGGATGGTGACGGCGTCCGCGAGGACGTCGATGCCGATGCCGCCGAGGCCGGGAACCCCCGGAGGCGTGAAGATGCTGTGCAGGGTCGGGTCGAGGGGGGCCAGGGTGTTGCAGGTCTTCGGCTTCGGAGCCTTGCCGAAGATCTTGAGCGGCACGCTGATCGTGACCTGCCCGCCGTAGGAGCCCGGGCACACCTTGATCTTGTCGCCGGCGGCCGCGGCGGCCACGGCCGCCTGGAGGGTGGGGTAGGCGCCCGGGCACTGCACGCCGTCGTCGTCGACCTTGAGCGTGGCGGCCGCAGCGGGAGACACGGCGAGCGCGGTGACAATCGCGGCGGCGACGGCAACGGTCGCGCCGATTGATCGGAAGATCATGTGGAGTCCTTTCGGTGTCGTAGGATTGGCGGGCCGGGTAGGCGGCACTTGCCCTTGCCTGGGAGCTAGCCGATCTTGCGAACGGACGTCAAGGAAATTTCTTCCGGAATTTCTTCCGACGCCGGCGCGAGACCCCGGTCCGGGTCGACGCAGCCACGCGGTCGCGCGGCGATCCGCGCCGCCCGCGCTCAGCCGCGGATCGCGAGGACGACCTTGCCGAAGTTCCGGTTGGCAGCCACGTAGTCATGCGCGGCTGCGGCATCTGCGATAGGGTAGGACCGGTCGACGATCGGCCGCAACGCGCCGTTCGCGAACAGGGGCCACACGTCGGTCCGGAACGCGTCGGTGATGGCGACCTTCTCGGCGAGCGAGCGCGTCCGGAGCACCGAGCCGACGATGCGCAGGCGCCGCGACACGAGGAGCCCGAGGTTCACCTCCGCCCTGGTGCCGCCCATGAGCCCGATGACGACGAGGCGGCCTCGCGACCGGAGGCTCGCCACGTTGCCCTCGAGGTACGATCCGCCGACGCAGTCGAGGATCACGTCGACGCCTTCCTTGCCGGTGAGCGCGGCGACCCGCTCGGGGAAGCTCTCGGTCTTGTAGTTGATGCCGGCCTCGGCGCCGAGTTCCAGGCAACGCGCGATCTTGTCGTCGCTGCCGGCGGTCACGTACACGACGCCACCGCGTGCCTTCACGAGCTGGATCGCCGCCGTGCCGACGCCGCTCGCTCCGGCGTGGATGAGCACGCGCTCGCCCGGCGCCAGGCTCGCCTCCTGCACGATGTTCACGAAGGCGGTGTAGAACGCCTCCGGAATCGCCGCCGCCCGCACGAAGTCCATTGCGTCCGGGATCGGCAGCGCCATCGCCTCGTGGACGACGACCTGCTCGGCGTAGCCGCCGCCCGCGAGCAGACAGCACACGCGATCTCCGACGCGGACGCGCGTGACGGCGGAGCCGGCCGCGGCGACCACACCCGCGGCCTCGAGCCCGAGGACCTCCGACTCGCCGGCCGGCGGCGGATAGAAGCCGCGGCGCTGCAGCAGGTCGGCGCGATTGACCGCGCTCGCGTGGACGTCGACGAGGACCTCGTTCGCACCGGGACTCGGCGACGGCGCGTCGCCCCACGCCATGTTCCCGGAGCCGTCGGCCGCGACCAGGATCGCCTTCATGATCGTCCGCGCGTCACGCGTAGTGGCTGCGCCGCTTCAGCGCCTGCTCCAGCTCGAGGTAGAAGATCTCGATCTTCTCGACCCGGCCGTCCTTCTTGCGGAACTTGTGGCCGCGCAGCGTCGAGGCCAGGACGCCGAGGTCGGGCCGCCCGGGGAAGTCGCGCTTCTCGCGGATCTCGGTCGCGGCGAACACGGTGTCGCCCGCGAAGATCGGCGCCGTGTGCTTGCCGGTCACGTAGCGCACGTCGGCGAGCGCGTTGTCGGCGATGTCGGCCGACGCGATGCCGAGGCAGAGATTGAACGGCAGGCCGCCGAACACGATGAGCTGCCCGCCGACGTACTTGTCGGGGTTCTCCGTGACCATCCACTGGTTGCAGTGCACCTGCGAGGTGTTGTCGAGGATGCCGGTCAGCATGATGTGATCGGTCGTGACGACGCGGCCGCGCGTGTGCTCGTAGACGTCCCCGACGGCGAAGTCCTCGAAATACGTGTCGGGGCTCGAAAAGTGCGTGAGCTCTTTCCGGCTCGGGTCGTAGGCGGGGATGGTGAGGCCGGCCTGGACGTCGCGCGGCGCCGCCTCACCCGTCGCGAGCGTGGCGTTCGCGTCCTTCTTCCAGACCTGCACCTTGCGCTGGAACGTCAGCACGACCTCGCCGTTCTGGTTGCGCCCCGTGGTCTGCACGTGCACGACGCCGAGCGTCGGGTCCTTCGACGAGCCCTTCACGCCGAGCACGAGGGTCTCCGCTTCGAGCGTGTCGCCGACGCACACCGGCACGCCGAAGCGCATGTCGATGTACTCGAGGTTGGCGCGCGCGTTCTCGGAGACGTCCTCGACGCTCTGGCTGAAGACGACCGCCATGACGATGCCCGGCGGCACGACCAGGTCGCGGTAGCCGTAGGCTCGCGCGTAGCGCCGGCTCTTGGCGAGCGGATTCGCGGTCATCGAGAAGTCGGTGAAGATCGCGAAGAGCCCCTCGGTGATGGTCTTGCCGCCCTTGTGGCGGAGCAGCGATCCCGGCTCGAAGTCTTCCAGGAAGTGACCGTGTTGTTTGCGGATGATGGCCATGGGGCCGTTTCTCTATGGGCCGGTCTTCCGAGCGTCAACCGCGCTGGCTCGAGGGGCGCGCGTGGTCTAATGCACCCGCCATGGCCAAGGAATTCGAGCTCACGGACGAGATGCGGCGAGCGATCGGCGGCGCGTCGCCGCCATGGACCTACGAAGTCACGACGACGAGCGTGCGCGCGTTCGCGCGCGGCGTCGGCTACACCGACCCGGTGTATTTCGACGTGGCGGCGGCGAAGCGCGCGGGCTATCGCAGCCTCCCGGCGCCCCCGACGTACCTCGGCACGCCGGTGTTCATCCCGGGGCGGTCGCACGAGATCTTCAGCGTACCGGCCGAGGGGCAACCGAGCGTGAAGCACGGCCTCCGGGGACTCCTCGACGGCGGCACCGAGACCGAATACTTCGCCGACGTCTGCGCCGGCGACACGCTGACCGCCGTGAGCCGCCTCGAGAACCTCGAGGTGCGCGAGAGCAAAGCGCTCGGGAAGATGCTGATCACGACCCAGAAGACGACCTACACGAACCAGGACGGCACGGTCGTCGCGGCGCAGACCGCGCAAGCGATCTACTATTGAGGTCGACCATGGCGCTCACGTGGGAAGCGATCACCGAAGGCGACGTGCTGCCCGAGCTCACGAAGAAGCCGGGCGTCACGCAGCTCGTGAAGTACTCGGCCGGCTCCGGCGATTTCAATCCGCTGCATCACGACTTCCAGTTTCCGCAGTCGAAGCAGCTCGGGTCGATCATCGTGCACGGGCGGTTCAAGTACGCGGCGCTCGGCGAGCTGGTCTCGAACTGGCTCGGACACGCCGGCCGCATCAAGAAGATCTCGTGCCAGTACCGCGGCATGGATTTTCCCGACCGCGAGTTCGTCTGCCGCGGCGCCGTGAAGCGCAAGTGGGAGGACGACGGCGAACGCCTGGTCGCGATCGAGATCTGGACCGAGAACGACGACGGCAAGAAGACGACGCCCGGCGAAGCGATCGTCGCCCTCCGCGCGTAGCGCCTACAGCCCGAGACGCTCCGCCACGAGTTCGCGGCTCGCGACGGCGTCGCCGAAGCTGACCTCACCCGACATCGCGCGCTTGTAGTAGACGTGGAGGTCGTGCTCCCAGGTGAAGCCGATGCCGCCGTGGAGCTGGATCGCCTTGGCGGTCACCTGCCGGTAGGCCTCGCCGGCGGTGGCCTTCGCGGTGGCGGCGGCGACGGTGGCGTCGTCGGCGCGCTGATCGACGGCCCAGGCGGCGTACGTCGCCGCCGCCTTCGCGCACTCGACCGCGACCATCATGTCCGCGCACGCGTGCTGCACGGCCTGGAACGCGCCGATCGGCTGATCGAACTGGCGTCGCGTCTTCACGTGCTCGACGGTCATCTCGAGGACCCGCTCCGCGCCTCCCGCCATGTCGGCGGCGAGCGCGACCCTTGCCTCGTCCAGCACGGCCGCGATCGCCCCCACGGCGTCACCGGCGAGCACGGCGTCCGCGGCGACCCGCACGCCGTCGAGATCGAGCCGGCAGATCTTGCGCGTGCCGTCGACGCTCGGCTGCGGCCGCACGCGCGCCGCGTCCCGCTCGACGACGACGAGGATCGGCTCGCCGTCGTCGGCGCGGCGCAGCGCGCACACGACGAGATCCGCGACCTGCGCGTCGGGAACGAAGAGCTTCGTGCCCGCGAGCACGAAGCCGCCGCCGTCCGGACGCGCCACGGCGGTCACGTCGTCGAACCGCCAGCGGCCGGCGCTCTCGAGAAAGGCGAGCGTCGCGATGCGGCTGCCGTCGCAGATCGCCGGCAGCCACCGGCGGCGCTGCGCGGCGTCGCCGCCGTGGACGATCGCGCGCCCGCCGATCACCGTGGCGAGGAACGGGCCCGGCAGCGCGACACGCCCCGTCTCCGCGAGCACGATGGCGAGCTCGGCGAGGCCGAGCCCGGCGCCGCCGTCGTCCTCGGCGAACGCCATCCCGAGCCAGCCGAGCTCGACGAGCCGACGCCACACGGCGTCGGTCGTGCCGCGCGCGTCCGCCATCATCGCCCGCACATGCGTCATCGGGGCGACGGCGGCGAGCGCCGCGCGCGCGGTGCGTTGCAGAATCGTCTGCTCGGGCGTGAGAGCGAAGTCCATCGCGTCGTCTCGACGATCTCGCCTTGCGACGGCCGGTCAAACCCGTTAAGCGGGCGGCCATGGCCGATTGCCTCTTCTGTCGAATCGCATCCGGCGAGGCAAGGGCCGATCGCGTGTACGAGGACGACCGCGCGGTGGCGTTCCGCGACATCAACCCGGCGGGCCCGACGCACGTCCTGGTCGTGCCGCGCAAGCACATCGCGACGCTCGCCGATCTGACCCCCGAGGACGACGCGCTCGTCGGTCACCTGCATCGGGTCGCGGTCACGGTCGCGCACGCGGACGGGCGGCGCGACTTCCGGCTCGCCGTGAACTGCGGCGCGGGCGCCGGACAGAGCGTGTTTCATCTCCATCTGCACGTGATCGGCGGTCGCGCGCTCGCCTGGCCGCCGGGCTGACCGGCATCATCGCGCCACGCGCGTCCGCGTCGCGATCGCGAATGGCGAACACCCTTGACCACCCAATTCCAAATTCGTAGGTGTAGGCCCGCTCGTCGCGAGCTCTCCGCCTTCGAGAGTGCCCATCGCGCGCGCGTCGGCGACAGGCGCAGCGAACACCCGAGCGAGGTCCAGCATGAAAGAACGAAAGCTCAAGCTCGCCGACTTGAAGCAGCGAGCGGCCACCGAGACTTCGCTGCTCGCGGTCCGTCTTCCCGGCAAGACCATGAACGAGATCCGCGACGTCGCGCGCGCGCTCGACATCCGCATGCGCCAACTCGTCCTCGCCCTGTTGAACGAAGGCCTCGACGCCTACGAAGCATCCGGCTCGGCCGCCAGGAACGGCCGGCGCCGCGCGCGCTGAGCGGCACAGTACGCCACCCGCGGCGTCGCCGAAACCGCGCGACGCCGGAACGCCCCGCATGAAGTCGAGCTTCCGCCCCGCGCTCGTCAACGGCCCGTTCCAGGACTGCGCGCTCTACGTCGCGCTGCGCTGGCAGGGAGACGCGCTCCTCTTCGATCTCGGTCGCCTCGATCGGCTGAACGCCGCCAACTGCCTCCGCCTCTCCCACGTGTTCGTGTCCCACACCCACATGGATCACTTCATGGGGTTCGATCAGCTGCTGCGTCTCACGCTCCCACGCGACCGCGAGCTCACCGTGTGCGGACCGCCCGGCCTCATCGACAACGTCGCGGGCAAGCTCGCGGGCTACACCTGGAACCTCACCGAGAGCTATCTCTTCCGCCTGAGCGTCGTCGAGCGCCACGACGCGCATCTCGCGCGCGCGAGCTTCCGGGCGGCGTCGGGCTTCGCGCGCGAGCCGCTGCCGGACGAGCGGTGCGCGCCGGGCGGGCTCGTGACGACGCCGGACTTTCGCGTCGAGACCGCGACGCTCGATCACCGGATCCCGTGCCTCGGGTTCGCCGCCGTCGAACCGCGCCACTTGAACGTCCGCACCGGCGCGCTCCAGGCACGCGGCTTCCGTCCCGGACCGTGGCTCTCGCGCCTGAAGGAGGCGATCCGCGCCGGCGACGACGACGCGCCGATCGTCATTCCCTCGACCGGCGCGCCGATCGCGATCGACGCGGGCACGCTCCGCCGCGAGCTCGTCGACGACCATCCCGGTCAGCGCATCGCGTACGTCGTCGACACGTTGTTCGAGCCGACGAGCGCCGCGCGCGTCGTCGGGCTCGCGCGCGCGGCCGACGTATTCTACTGCGAAGCGCGCTTCCTCGACGTCGACCGCGACGAGGCCGAGAAGCGCCATCACCTGACGGCGCGGCAGGCGGGGTTCCTCGCCCGGGCGGCGGGAGTGCGCCGGCTCGAGGTGTTCCACTTCTCGCCGCGTTATCAGGGCATGGCGCAGGCGTTTCACGCCGAGGCGCGCGCCGAGTGGGTCGGCGAGACCCGGCTCGAGGACGAGGTGTCGTGGGCCGCGGCGCTCGTCGCGGACGGACCGGCGGTCGCGCCGGTCGTCGAGTCCAAGGGTGCCGGCGGGGCTTGATCGCGCGGCGCGCGCGTTCCTCGCCCGCCATCGCGTCGCGCGCCTCGCGACGGTGGACGCCGGCGGCGTCCCGCACGTCGTCCCCTTCTGCTACGCGGCGAGCGGGGCGAACGTCTACTTCGTGATCGACGCCAAGCCGAAGACGCGCACGGGCCGCGCGCTCGCACGGATGCGGAACATCGCGGGGAATCCGTCGGTGGCCTTCGTGGTCGACGACTGGAGCGAGGACTGGAGCGCGCTCGCGTTCCTGCTCGTGCGCGGCTCCGCCGCCGTCGTCATGGAGGAGCGGGAGCGCGCCCGCGCGCTGCGCGCGCTGCGGGCCCGCTACCCGCAGTATCGCGCGATGCCGCTCGCGGGCGACGACCATCCGGTGGTGCGCATCGTGCCCACGCACGCGCACCTCTGGCGCGCGACGGCTACCCCGCGAGGCGGCGGCGCGCGAGCGCCGCGGCTCGTCGCCACAGCGGATCGTCGGACGCCTCGGCGGCCGCGATCGCGTCGACGGCGGCGCTGACACCGCGCCCGACGTTGCCGAGCGCGCAGAGCGCCGCGCGCCGGACGCCGCCGTTGGCGTCGGTGCGCGCGAGCGCGAGCACGCGCGGACATGCCTCCGTCGCCGCCGGCTCGATACGGACGAGCGCGGCGAGCGCGGCGAAGCGCACCCCGACGGCGGCGTCCTCGAGCCCGCGGAGGGCCGCCGCGCGCGTCGCCGCGTGCGCCGGTGCGGCGTCGCGGAGGGCGTAGAGCGCCATCGTGCGGCGCGTGTCGTCGGCGTCGTCCGCCGCCGCCACGAGCGCCGGGATCACGAGGTCGCGACGCACCCGGGCGCATCGCACGAGGGCCGCGGCGGCCGCCCACCGACGGTCGCCGTCCCACCCGCCGAGGGCGTCGACGAGCGGCGTGATCATCGCCGGCTCGGCGACGTCCAGCCGACCGAGTGCATATGCCGCGCCCCAGCGCGCATGGACGTCGCCCGTGGCGAGCGCCGCCGTGAGGCGAGCGACCGCCGGCGCGCGACGTGCGGTCGGCAGACGGGACAGCAGGTCGGCGGCGAGCCGCTGCACGGACTTCACCGGCACGGCGAGGCAATCCACCACGGTATCGACGAGCGCCGCATCGAGCTCGTCGCCCGAGGCACGGAGACGCTCGAGCGCGGCGCGGCGCGCGCATGGATCGTCCACGGCGAGAGCGAGCGGACGCACGGGCGCGCTCACGCGGGCAACCCTCGAATGATGGTGTCCGCGACGACGCGGAGCGGGCCGGCGCCGAGCATGTAGTGCATCGGGTCGGCGAACACCGCGTCGACGACGCGCGCGATCGCGCCACGCTCCGCGGGACAGAGGCGCAGGCGATACTCCAGCGCGGCGATCGCGGGCGAGTCGGCGATGAAGTCGCCGGCGAGACAGACCTCCTTGAGGAAGCGTCCCTGCTCGAGCGCGAAATGCGCTTCCAGGACGCCCGTCTGGATGCCGGAGGTACCGACGAGCGGGAGCTCCGGGCGGGGCCGGCGCTCGGCCGTCCAGCCCCGCCCTTCGCGCGCCGCCAGCGCCGCCACCGCTTGCGTCTCGAGCGCGGAGAGCGGCTCGGGCGCGATCACCACGCCGAACTGCTCCGCGAACGACTCGCGCAAGAGACCTCCGAGCTCGTCGATGGGCGCCGTCTCGCCGATCTCCTCGCGCAGACTCGTGCCGCCTTCGAGCGCCAGGAGGTCCGCCTTGATGACGCCCGCCGTGTCCCATCGGTCGAGGAGCTGAGCCACCGCGCTCAACGGGCGGTCGACCGCGAGGATCGCCTCGAAGAGGAGGCGCCCTTCGTCGTCGGTCTCGAAGCTCACGGCGGCGATGGGCCGGCGGTTCACCGTCACGAGGTCCCGCCCGGGGTAGAACGCCGGAAGCCCGAGCTGCTTCAGGGCCCGCATGAGCCCTCGCACGTACCGGTTCGGCACCTGGAAGGCGGCGAGCGCGAGGGGGTCGTCGGCGACCAGCGCCGATCGGTGCGGCAACAAGAGCGAAAGCCCGAGATACCCTTCACCGAGAGCGAGCGCCCGGCCGCCCGTGATCCTACGGACGAACGCCTCCCCGAGCTCCGTCGCGGAGGGCGGCGCGAGGTGCCAGCGGCCGACGGCGAGAACGTCCCCGGGAAACGCGTAGATCCGCAAGACTCCGGGCCGGGCACGTCGTCCGAGGGTGCCGAGCAGGTAGCGATCGGTCGCGACGCCGAGCGAGGGCGCCACGTCGCCTTGCAGCACGTACCCGAGAGCCGCCACCCGACCCGCCTGCGCCCCCTTCATCCGGCGCCTATACCATACGATCGCCGCCCGAGCCCGACGCTCATGCGCTTCGACTCACCCTTGGCGGTGCCTCGTTCCGCCGCCTTGTCGGTCTCCGTAGCTTCCGCTTGCGGCAACTCGGTGCGCGTCCGTGCAAGACATTGTCGGCCGTCCCTGTTTCGCCGCACATCTTCGTACGACCGCTTGTCGGCCTGGCGTCGCGCGAAATTGCGACACTCCTTCATCTTCTCCGCACGCCGCGGACTTCGCGGTCGGCGACGCGGCGGCACAAACGTTGCTTCTCCGAGAATCGACCATGCTCGCGAACGCCGCGGAAGCCACGCGACCCCTATTCGATGTCTCCGTGCCGGATGTCCTCCTGCCTGAGCAGTACTTCGACCGTCTCGCGGCGCGCACCTCGGACACACCGGAGCGGCGGTTGCTGTTCGCCGTGCTGCTCGACGCGGTCATCCAGCTGCAACGCCGCAACACGTCCGGCTCGGCGGAAGCGGAGCGGTGGATCCGGAGCGAGTCCCGCTCGGACTTCCCCTTCTCGTTCCGCAACGTGTGCGAGGCGCTCGGCATCGAGCCGGGGTACCTCCAGCGCGGTCTGTTGTCGTGGCGCCGGAGTCAAGTGGGAACCATGCCGGGCATCCCGGTGCGCCAGCTGCGGACGTCGCATAGGCGGGTGACGCCGCTCGGCCGGCGGCGCCGCCGCTCCTCGGCGCGGAACACGGCCGCGGCGGCGATGCCGTCGACCTCGTAGACCGAGATCGACGGCGAGATACGCGCTGCGGCGGAGACGCGGCGGCCGCAGGGCTGGTGTCCCACGCCGCGATGTGGCACGCCTCGCGCTCTCGCCATGAGGGAGTTCGTGCTCGTCTGTGTAGCCGGCGCCGCCGGCACCGGTGCTCGCTTCGCGCTGTCGAGCGGCATCGGCATGGTCTTCGGCGTCCAGTTTCCGTACGGCACGATCGTCGTCAACGTGCTCGGGTCGTTCCTCATATCGGCGCTCGCCGCCTACGCGAGCGCGGTCCCCGACGCGATCGACCCGACGCTGCGGGTGGTGTTGACGACCGGCGTCCTCGGCGGCTTCACCACGTATTCGGCGTTCAACCACGAGACGGTGGTGAGCTTGCAGCAGGCGCTCTGGGGGCGGGCGCTCGCGAACGTCGGGGTGACGCTGTGCGGGTGTCTCGCGGCCGGGTTCGCCGGCGCCACCCTCGCGCGGCGCCTACTCGGCGGCTGAAGGCGCCCCCGCGAGCCGTGCGTACGTCACGGCGAACCGCGCGGCGCCGGTCGGTCGGCGAGCGACGAACGAGAGCTCGTTGTCACCGACGCGGAGGACGCCGGCGGGAATCGGCAGGCGGTACTCGCGCCAGCCGACGAACGGCACGAGCTCAGCGATCGCGCGCCCGTTGAGACTGACGTCGAGGCGGAGACAGGACCCGCGCCGCTTCTCCGGCCGGGCAGCGAACACGAGCGACGTAGCCGACGCCGCGGCGACGTCGCCAGGATCGACCGGCAGCATGAGCGACGCCTCGCCTTCGAGCCAGAGATACGAGCCGAACGGTCGCTCGAGCCCCGCCGCGCGCCACGCGCCGCGCCGCGGGCTCGTCATCTCGGGTCCGACGTCCACGTCGACGAAGGCGGCACGACGCGCGACGAGCGGCGACGGCAAGCGAAACCCGCTCTCGCCGAGGCGCGCGTCGAGCCCGAGAACCGCGACGACGACGGCACCGAGAACGAGCGGTGCGGCGACGGGCCGCCGCGCGATGGCCGGCGCCGCGAAGCCCGCGAGGATGCCGGCGGCGAGCACGCCGCCGAGGACGTCCGTGGCCCAATGGCGTCCGAGGAGCACGCGGCCGGCGATCACGATCGCAACCGCCGCAGCAGCAGCCGCGCACCAGCGTGCGCGATGACGGAACCCCCAGGCGAGCCCCGCGACGGCGACGGCCGCGAGCAGGCCGTTCATGACGTGCGCGCTCGGGAAGCTGTAACCGATGGTGAGGTCCGGGAGCGCGCTCGGCCGATCGCGCGTGAAGACGTGCTTCAGCGTCTTGCTCGCGAGGAGCCCGAGGACCCACGTCGCGAGCCACGGCCACGCGGAGCGCGCTCCGCCGGCACGGAGATGCAGAACCGAAACGATCGCGAGCAGGATCGCGAGCCCGTGGGTCGCCGCCTCGACGGCCCGCTCGACGAGCACGTCGGCGCCGCATCCCCGCACGAGCAGGATCCATCGCCAGATCGCCTCATCGAGGGGAATCCAGCGATCGAGCGACGCGACGAGCGCCGCGAGCCCGAGCGTGGCGACCACGCCGAGCGCGGCGACGGAACGCCGATCCGCGCCCGGCAGGACGCACGCGTCTGGATCGTCCTGCACGCGCGAGCGGACCTATCACGGGTCGCCATCGCCTTCCGAACCGCGCGGCGCGCGCCTTTGATCCGACCTCGGCTCCGCGGCAGAGGAGTGGTCGCACCAGGGATCGAACCTGGGACCTCCTGCGTGTGAAGCAGGCGCTCTAACCAGCTGAGCTATGCGACCGTTCCGGGGAGATCGAGGCTCGTAGCACACGCGTCGCCGCGTTGCGAGATCGGACACGGGGCTTCGCCGCGCGGCCCGGTTCACTTGCGCTTCGACGTTTCCATCGTTCGCAGGCGCTCCTCGAGCTTCCCGGTGCGCGTGTCGAGTACGACGTAGCACCACCGCCGTCCGTCCTCGTCCTCCGGCTGGACCTGGCAGGGCACGTCGTCCTTCACCAGCACGTACCGCCCGTTCTCCTCGGGTCGTCGGCCCGGGAAGCGCCACGTCAGGAACAAGACGAGCGCCAGCACGAGGATCCACCGCCAGCGCTGCTGAACCCACGTGAGCGCGTCGGCGGCGGCGAACGGTCCTGCGGAATCGGCATCAGGCAAGGATGGGAACCCTCCTCGGTAACATGACACTGCACATGCGGATCGAGCCGGCGTGCAGGGCGCGGCGGATCCTAGCGAAGCCGCGAAAGGCGCTCAATCAAGGGGCACGGACCGGCGCCCGACTGGGCACCGCCCTTCGGAGATGATCACTGGCGCGGCACACCGTCATCGCCGCGACGCCGACCCGTCGCGGCGCGTCTCGCCACTTTCCAAGGCTTCTGCGGAGGTGTCTTCGCATCCGGCATGACGGCACGTCCCTTGCTCCCGGCGGTGGCGCAGGAGGATCGAGCGATGATCAATCGGCTGTTCACCGGCAGTCGCTGCCAAAACGTCCGGCCGATCGCGCATCCGGGCGGTGCCATCGATCGTCACACGTGCGGCACGATCCGCTACGGCCTGGAGAACCTCGGACGCGATCTCGTCATGGTCGACTGGGACACGGGCAAGGCGTCGATGGTGTTCCCGTCCGACATCGAGATCTTCGCGCCGGTCATGGAAGCGGCCGGCGCCTGATGAACCGCGCCCCGCTCAGCAGCCGAGGACGTCGCGACGGAGCGTGAGCCCGCCGTCGACGGTGAGCACCTGCCCGGTCACGTAGTTGTCGGGCTCGAGGAAGAATCGAACGGCGCGGACGACGTCCTCCGGGCGACCGAAGCGACGGATCGCGCCGCCGCTGACGAAGCGATCGTACTTGCCGGCGCGGATGCTGGCCTCGGCCATGCCCGCGGCGGTCACCCCGGGCGCGACGACGTTGACCCGCACATCGGCCGGCCCGCCGACCTCCTTCGCGAGGAGGCGCGCGCCGTGGATCAGCGCGGCCTTGGGACCGGCATAGCCGAGGCTGCCTTCGAAGAGCGCCACGCCCTGCATGGTCGAGAAGAGCACGATCGCGCCGCCGCCGGCGCACGCGGCGCACGCAGTCGCGAAGCTCCGCGCGAGCAGCATCGGCCCGACGTAGTTGTCGCGCAGCGACGACTCGATTTCCGTCTGGGTCGCGACGCCGCGCGCGGGCCGCGCCGGATCGCCGGCGAGCACGACGAGCCCGTACGGTTCGCCGAGCCCGCGCGCCGCCGCCAAGAGCGCGTCGCGCGTCGCTTCCTCCGCGAGATCGCCGCCGACCGTCGCGACCACGGCCGCACCGGTGGCGCGCAGGTCGGCGGCCAGTGCCTCGGCGCGCTCGCGCGCGCGCCGATAGCCGATCACGAGCGGCGCGCCCTCGGCGTGGAGCGCGCGCGCGAGCGCCGCGCCGATCCCACCGCTGCCGCCGGCGAGCACGCACACCCGACCGGCGAGCGTCCGCGTGTCAGACATCGCAACCTCCGAGGCGAATCGGCTCGCCGTTGCCGAACACGCAGAGATCCGCCGCGCCGCACTGGTGCCACGTCTCGTTGTGCGTGAGCGGCCGGGTCGCGACGACCACGACCTTGTCGCGTGGCGTCGTGTGCTGGCTGAAGTCGACCTCGAGGTCGGCGTCGACGAGCGCGGCGCGTGAAAACGGCGCGCGGCGTTGGATCCAGCAGAGTTTGTTCGTGCAGTACGCGTAGAGATGGCGCGCGTCGCACATCAGAAAGTTGAACCGGCCGTAGGCGGCGATCTCGTCGGCGAGCGACGCGATCAGCCGGCGCAGCTTCGCCGGGGGCGGCGGCTCGCGGAAGCGACCGCGGATGACGTCGAGGATGTAACAGAACGCGTGCTCGGAATCGGTCGTGCCGATCGGCGCGTAGAATCGCAGGGACTTGCGCTTGATCCCGTTTAGATACCCGTTGTGCGCGAAGACCCATGTCCGGCCCCAGAGCTCGCGTTGGAACGGATGCGTGTTCTCGATGCACACGCGCGACCGGGTACGGCGCCGGATGTGCGAGATCACGTTCGTGCTCTTGATGGGATACTGCTCGACCAGACGCGCGACCTCACTCCTCACCGACGGCACGACGTCGTGGAACAGGCGCGCGCCCTTGCCCTCGTAGAAGGCGATTCCCCAGCCGTCCTGATGCGGCCCCGTGCGGCCGCCACGCTGTCGAAAACCCGCGAAGGAGAAGGTGATGTCGGTCGGCACGTTGCAGTTCATGCCGAGCAGCTCGCACATGGAAGACTCGTAGATAGTGGATGAGGAACGCGCGCTCAACTCGGAATCGTCGCGCCATGGCCGGCTCCATGGATGCTGCGCTGCACGCCAGATGGAATTGCCTGCCCTCCCGCCCTTTGCTAAGCACACGCGCTCGTGAATCTGCCATCGATGCGTATCCCAGGAGGTGTTCGATGAATCGCTCTCTCGCCGCTCAGGCCTCGTTGCTCGCGCTCGTCGCGTTGCTCGCCGCCGCATGCACGAAGTCGGACACGCCCCCCGCCAAGCCGGCTGCGACGGCCGCCGCGACGCCCGTCGCGGCGGCGCCCGCCGCGCCCGCCGCCGAACCGCCCGCCGAGGAGCTCTACGTCGATCTCGAGGGCGACCCCGACGAAGGTGCGCCGCCGCTCACCGTGAAGTGGACCAGCACCGTCGAGGACGGGACGCCGCCCTACACGTACAAGTGGGACTTCGGCGACGGTTCCCCGGCTTCTTCCGAGGCGAATCCGACGCACGTGTACCAGAAGGAAGGGGAGTTCACGGCAACCCTCTCCGTCAGCGATTCCAAGGGTCTGACGGGCTCGGAGGAGTACGACATCCTCGTCGAGAAAGAGGAGGAATAGCCGAAATCCCCGCGTCGGGGATTGACGCCTTTGACGCGCCGTGTTAACCACCTCTCGGATCGAACGTCAGAGCAGGAGGTGCAATCTCATGGCAGAGTCGAAGACCGACGGGAGCCTGAAAGCTCGCCTCGAGCAGGTGCAGAGCACGCTCAAGCGCGTCCAGGCTGAGGGCGAGCGAATCGTCGGCCGGATCCGCAAGGATGCGGGCGATCTGTTCGGCAAGGACCGCCAGAAGGCGGTGCGGGATCTCGTGACGCAAGCGCAGAAGCTGCGCGGCGACCTTCAGAAGCGCGCCGAGCGCGCGGTGAAGGATCTCGAAGAGCGCGGGCAGCGGGTGGTCGCGATGATCGAGAAGCAGGCGGAAAAGGGCGTCGAGCCGATCATCCGCGGATTGAATCTCCCGACGCGGGACGAAGTCGACAAGCTCAAGAAGCGGATGGCGCAGCTCGAGAAGCGCCTCGACGAGATCGCCGGCAGCAAGGCCGCCTGAAGCGTTCTCGGTCTCGAGCGCCGCGTGACGCGGCGTGATGCACCGGGTCGCAGGGCTTGCTCGCCGGCAGGGGGAAGTGTTTCTCGCAGGACGGACTTAGGTCGCTCGAACGAGCGGCTGCCGGTGAGCAAGAATGTCGCACCGAGGGGAGCGTGGGGCCTTCGTACCCACCTCCCCTCTTCATTTGCGCGCGCGCCGGCGCCTGCGTCTGCCAAAGCCCCCGCCGCCGGGCGTCTCGAGCCGGATCCCGTCGCCCGCCTCCAACCGCAGGTTCGCCTTGCTCGGAAGCGGGCGACTCCGGCCGCGCCGCACGAGGAGATTCCGGCCGCGCGCACCGGCGGCGCCGCCCGCGAGCCCCCATGGCGAGAGACGTCGACGCTCGCTCAGCACCGTGACCTCGGCGGGCTCGAGGAGCGTGATCTCCCGCACCAGCCCGTCACCGCCGCGATGCCGACCGCCGCCCCCGCTGCCGCGCCGCAAGCGGTAGGCCGTCACGCGAAACGGGTAGTACGCCTCCAACGCCTCGATCGGCGTATTCAACGTATTGGTCATGTGCGTATGGATGCCCGACGCGCCGGCGCCGTTCGGTCCCGCGCCGGCACCGCCCGCGACGGTCTCGTAGTAGGAAAAGGCACGCCCGCGCCCGTGGTCGAAGCCGCCGATCGCGAGATTGTTCATCGACCCGCAGCTCGCCGCGGGCACACGGTCGGGCGCCGCCGAGGCGAGTGCCCGTAACAACGCGTCGACGATGCGCTGCGAGGTCTCGACGTTACCGCCGGCGACGGCCGCGGGGAAGGTCGCGTTCACGACGGAGCCTGCGGGCGCGCGCACGTCGAGCCGACGCATGATGCCGTCGTTGGCGGGAATGGACTCGCGCGCGAGCGTCAAGAAGACGTACACGGTCGCGGAGAGGGTGATCGCGTAGTTGGCGTTGAGACTCCCTTCGACCTGCCGGGCGGATCCGGCGAAATCGACGCGCGCCCGGCCGCCGCCGAGCGTGATCGCGACGCGGATCGGGATCGGCCCCTCGCCGATGCCATCGTCGTCGAGCAGGTCGGCGGCACGATACACGCCGGGCGGCAATGCGCGCAGGGTTGCCGCCATGAGACGCTCACTGTAGCGCTGCAGCTCGTCCATGCCGCGCGCCAGCGCCGGCGCGCCGACGTCTCCCGCGAGCTCCACGAGCCGATCGGCGCCGACGGCCAGCGCCGCCCGCTGGGCGGCGAGGTCGCCGCGCCGCTCGTCGGGAACGCGGGTGTTGGCGAGGAAGAGCGCCAGTACATCGTCGTCGACCGATCCGCGCCGCACCAATCGTACCGGCGGAAGGCGGAAGCCCTCTTGATGGATCTCGCGCGCCAGCGGCATCGAGCCCGGCGCCATGCCCCCGATGTCGGCGTGGTGGGCGCGATTGGCGACGTATCCGAGCAATCGACCCGACCGGGCGTGCACGGGCGCGACCAGCGTGAGGTCCGGCAGGTGCGTGCCGCCGGCGAAGGGATCGTTCACGGCGACGACGTCGCCGGGCGCGAGCGGATGCGCGGCGAGCGCCGCCTGCACGGAGAGCGGCGTCGACCCGAGGTGCACGGGGATGTGGGCTGCCTGCGCCACGAGTCGGCCGGCCGCGTCGAAAAGCGCGCACGAGTAGTCGTGGCGCTCCTTGATGTTGGGGGAAAACCCCGCCTGGCCCAGGCGAACGCCCATCTCCTCCGCGATCGCCGCGAGCCGGTGATTCAAGACCGCGAGACCGATCGGGTCGAATCGCGTTCGCCTCATCGGCGCTCCAGATGCAGGTGCCCGTGGTCATCGACGCGGCCACGCCATCCCGGCGGCACGAACGTCGTCGAGCTGTATTCCGTCACGAGCGCCGGTCCGTCGATGCGCGTCGCGGGACGGAGCGCATCACGCTCGTAGCGCGCGACGTCGAGCCCGCGCCCTCCCCACACGAGCCGATGGCGCGCTCCGGCGGGGGCGCGTCGGCCGCCCCGGCGCCTTGCGGCTCGCTCGGGGCGGCGGACGGCGCCGGTCACCTCGACGCGGAGCGCGAGCACCTCGACCGAACGGCTCGGCTCGGCCTGGCCGTACGCGGTCGCATGCGCGGCATCGAAGCGCCCGCGCAGCCCGGTACCGAGCGGCACCTCGAGCTCGTGCGATTGGCCGACGTACCGCATGAGCGCGATCACCTGGCAGCCAATCGCCGCGCGCGAAACGCCCTCGCGACGGAGCTCCGCGATCCCGCGCCGTCGCCACGGCGCCGCGAGGCGCGCGAGCTGCGCGAGCGACGGGTCGACGAGACGCACCGTCGTCAGGAAATCCCGCGAACGCGGCGCCGCCGCCATGCCCGCGGCCGAGAGCACGCCGGGGTGCGCGGGCACCAGCACGCGCCGCATACCGAGCTCGGCGGCGAGCTCGCAGGCGTGGAGCGCGGCGGCGCCGCCGAACGCCATCAACGTGCAGACACGCGGGTCGTGGCCACGCTCGACGGAGATCACGCGCAGCGCCCGGATCATCGCCGCGTTCACGACCCGTACGATGCCCTCCGCGGCACGCCGCGGAGACAGGCGAAGCTGCCGTGCCAGCCGGTCGATCGCCGCCTCCGCACGCCGCACGTCGAGCGTCATCGCGCCGCCGAGGAAACGATCGGCGGCGAGCCGTCCGAGTACGAGGTTGGCATCCGTCACCGTCGCGAGCGTCCCGCGGCCGTAGCATGCGGGTCCGGGATCGGCGCCCGCACTTTCCGGCCCGACCCGCAGCGACCCGCCGGCATCGCGGCGCGCGATCGAGCCGCCGCCCGCCCCCACCGTATGGATGTCGATTCCCGGAACGCGGAGCGGCATGCCGTCGATCGTGCACTCGGTCCGCCGCGGAATGCCGCAGGCGACGAGCGCGACGTCCGTCGACGTGCCGCCCATGTCGATCGTCAGGACGTCGTCGAGGCCGAGCCGCTCTGCCAACACGGCGGCGCCGACGACGCCCCCCGCGGGTCCGGACAGGATCGTCCGGACGGGCTCGCGCGCGGCGATCGCGGGCGCCACGGCGCCGCCGCTCGACTGCATGACGCGCAGGGGCCGCCGCCGCAGCCCGCGCGCGAGGCGCTCCAGATGACGGCTCATCGCGGGCGCCACGTAGGCGTTCACGACGCTCGTGCTCGTGCGTTCGTACTCGCGGTGCTCGCGCACGAGCACGTGCGACAATGTGAGTGGCACGCCGAGCACGGCGAGCGCCGCGCCGATGCTTCGCTCGTGCGCAGGCCGGGCGTACGAGTGCAGCAGGACGACGGCGACCGCCTCCGGGCGGCGCGCCCGTACGCGCCGCACGAGGCGACGCAGCTCCGCCGACCCGAGCGGGGTCACGACGCGTCCGTCGTACGTCGTACGCTCGCGGACGCCGAGGCGGTCGGCGCGGCCGACGAGCGAAGGCGGCACGCGCGGCTCGAGCGTATAGAGCCGCGGCCGCGCCTGACGTCCGATCTCGAGCACGTCCTCGAAGCCGGCGGTCGTGACGAGGCACACCCGCGCGCCCCGGCGCTCGAGAAGCGCGTTGGTCGCGACGGTGCTGCCGTACGTCACCTCACCCTCCCATGCGCCCGGAAAGAGCTCGGCGAGGCCCGTCAGGACGGCACGCGACGGATCGTCGGGCGTCGACAACACCTTGTGGACGCGGACGACGTCACCGTCCCGGACGACGAAATCAGTGAACGTGCCGCCCGTGTCGATGCCGACCACCAGGAGTCGGTGCAGAATCCGGCGGCGCTCCGCCATCAGGAAAAAAAACGCCGCAGGATCGCGCGCGACCCTGCGGCGGGAAGTAGATCCCGAACGACGATCAGGCGACCGCCGCCTTCTCGCTCTTGGTGCTGGTCGCGGACTTCTCGGACTTCGGAGACTTGGCGGGCTTGTCGCTGCTCTCGCTCGCGCCGGCGTCGCTCGGGCTCGGGGCGTCCACCTTCTTCTTGTCGCCCATCGCTCCGCCGCCCTCCTTCTTGCGCGCGTAGTCAGTGATGTACCAACCGCTGCCCTTCAAGTGGAAGGTCGTCGAGGAGATCAGCTTGGTGACCTTGCGGCGGCAGGTCGGACACTGCGTGAGCGGCTTGTCGCTCATCTTCTGCATCATCTCGAAGTCGCCGCATTTACTGCAGTGATACTCGTAAATAGGCATGCTGCCTCCAGATTTTCGATCTGGCCACCTCTAGCCACGACTCCCGGCCTTGTCAACTTCGGAGGCCGCGAGCGCCGCGAGACGCGCCGCGAGGTCGGCGGGCGAGCAGCCATGCACCAGGACGCGCTTGTCGCGCCCGCGCTCCCCGTGGACGACCTCGACGTCGCCGCGCTTCACGCCGAGGACGCGGGCGAGCAGATCGACGAGGGCGCGATTGGCCGCGCCGTCGACCGGGGGCGCCGTGAGGCGCGCCCGCAGGAGCCCGCTCGGATCCCGCGTCAACGTGCTCCTGCGCGCCCGCGGGACGACGCGCACCTCGAGAACGGCCGGCACGCGCTTCAGTGCATGTGGAGCGCGAGTTGGCGGAGCGTTTGCACGAGGAAGTTCTGGAGGAACATGATCCCGATGAACACCACGATCGGCGAGAAGTCGATGCCGCCGCCGTACACCGGGAGCACACGGCGAATGCGATACAGCACGGGCTCGGTCATCGAGTAGATCCCACGTACGATCGGGTTGTAGGGATCGGCGTTCACCCACGAGATCACGACGCGCGCGATCACGATCCACGAGTAGATCTGCAGCACGTATTCGACGACCAAAGCCAGCGCGTCGAGCAGATTTCCGACGACGAACATCCCGAGCCTCCTACCCGCGTCCGAGCTCGCGGCCGCGACGCGCGGCCGCCGCGACGGCCGCGGAGGCCGCGTCGACGAATCCGCGCTCGTCGAGCGCCCCCAGCCCCGCGAGCGTCGTACCTCCCGGCGACGACACCATCGCGCGGAGCTCCTCCGGAGGCCGCCCCGTCTCCTGCAACATGACGGCCGCGCCCCGCAGCGTCTGATACGTCAACTGGCGCGCGACCGCGTCGGAGAGCCCCTCGGCGACCGCACCCGCGATGAGCCCTTCGGCGAAGCGATACACGTATGCCGGACCGCTTCCCGAGAGCCCCGTGATCGCGTCCATCAGTCCCTCGTCTCTAACACGGACGACGGCGCCGACTCCACCGAAGAGGTTCGCCGCGCGCCGCTCGTCGGCGGCGGTCGCGTGGGCGCCACGCACCACGACCGTCATGCCCTCGCCCACGAGCGCCGGCGTGTTCGGCATCGCGCGCACGACGCGTACGCGCCCGCCGAGCTCGGCCTCGAGCCGGCTCGTCCCCATGCCCGCCGCGATCGACACGACGAGATGGCGCCGCGTGACGTGCGGCCTGATCTCCGCCAGCACGGCCGACATCACCTGCGGCTTCACGGCGAGCACGACGACCGCGCTGTCACGGACGAGCGTCGCGTTGTCCGACGCCCGCCCGATGCCGTGGGCGCGGACGAGCTTCGCGACCTGCCGCGGCTCGGCGTCGCTCGCCCAGAGGTCGCGCGCGCGCCGCCGCTTCGTCGCGAGCAAGCCCTTCACCAGCGCCCCGGCCATGTTCCCCGCTCCGAGGAAACCGATCTCGCGCACCCGGCGCGCCTCCGTCTTCTTCTTCATGTCGTCCTTTCCCGCGAGCCGAAGATCGCGGTGCCGATCCGGACCAGCGTCGCGCCCTCCTCGATGGCGACCTCGAAGTCGCCGCTCATGCCCATCGACAGCTCGCGGAGCCCGGCGGCGTCGTCCTGGCGATCCCGCAGCTCGCGGAGGGCCCGGAAGCGCGAGCGCACGCGCTCGGGCGCGGCCACCGCCGGAATCGCCATGAGGCCGACGAGCCGAAGCCCTTCGTACGCGCGCACCGTCCGCACGAGCTCGGGCAGCTCGGCCGGCGCCACGCCGTCCTTCGTCGTCTCGTCGTCGAGGTTCACCTGGATCAGCAGCGACACCGGCACCCCGCGTCGTACGCCGGCCGCGTCGAGCGCGCGCGCCACGCGCGCATCGGCGACCGAGTGCACCAGATCCGCCGCGGCGACCATGGCAGCCTTGTTGCGTTGGATGCGGCCGATGAAATGCCACTCGATGCCGCCGACGTCGGCGAGCGCCGCGCGTTTCGCCGTCCATTCCTGCGCGTAGTTCTCCCCGAAGCAGCGGAGGCCCGCCGCCACCCCGGCCCGCACGACGGAAGCATCCTTCCCCTTGGTCACCCCGACGAGCCGCACGTCCTGGCGCGCGCGGCCGGCACGCGCGCACGCCGCCGCGATCCTCGCCTCGACCGCCGCCAACCGTCCGCTCAGACAACTCGCCATCGCCTGAGCCACGCCGCCACCTCCGGCAGCGGCAGTCCGATCACGTTGGTGTACGATCCTTCCACGCGATCGACGAGGTGCGCGCCTTCACCCTGGATCGCGTACGCGCCGGCCCGATCGAAAGGCTCACCGGTCGCGACGTACGCGTCGATCTCGTCGCGCGAGAGGGTGCGGAACACGACGGGCGTTCCGACGACCGCGCGCTCGGCGAGCGTGCCGCCCGGCGCGAGAAGCGCCACGCCGGTGTACACGACGTGCCGGCGGCCCGCGAGCGCGCTCAGCATGCGCACCGCTTCCGCGGCGTCCCGCGGCTTCCCGAGCGCGGTCGCATCGAGCGTGACGACCGTATCGGCCGCGAGGATCCACGCGTCGCGGCGGCGCCGGGCCACCTCGACGGCCTTCTCCTCCGCCATCCGCGCCGCAAACGCGTCGGGCGCCTCGGCGGCGCCGGGAGCCTCGGGGATGTCGGGCGCGTCGACCTCGAACTTCCGCCCGAGCTTCGCGAGCAACCAACGTCGTCGCGGCGACGCGGACGCGAGCACCAGCGCGGGAAGCGTCGACGCCGACATCGCGCTCTCGTGCCCAAGCCGTTTCGGGGAGTCAAGCACCTCCTCCCGTTGCGCTCCCCCGACACGCGAGGTAGCCGGAGGTCGATGGGGGTCGTCGGCGCGCGCGCGGCGATCGCGGTGCTGCTCGCCGCGTTCGTCGTCGGGGGGTGCGTTCGGGACGCGTCGCGCCGACCGGCGCCGAGAGCGCCCGCGACTCCGCACGCCCGCGACGTGCGCGCGTCCCGCGCGACCTTCCTCGAAGCGGTCACCCGCTATCGACGCGGCGCGCTCGACGAGGCGCGTCCGCTCTTCCGTTCGCTGCTCGACACGTATCCCGTGCTGGCCGACTACCACCTCGCGTATCTCGCCGCGATCGAGGAACGCACGCGCCATCTGCCCGAAGCGGCGGCGCTGGACGATCGCCTGCTGCAAGCGCACCCGGCGAGCGTGTGGGCGACGACCTCCGCCGCGCGACGCGCGCGCGCGGCCTTGGCGCTAGGCGACGCACGCGCCGCCGAGCTCGCCGAACGGGCGCGAGATCTCGCGGGCGACGACACCGACGCGCGCGGGGTCGCGCTCGCGGTGCTGGCCGCCTTGCGATCCGAGACCGACCCGCGCGGAGCGTACGAGCTCTACCAGGAAGTGCGACGCGGCGGGGGAGAAGCGGCCCCCACCGCGCGCGACGCGAGCGCGCGCCTCGAAGCCGCGCACCCAGACCTGCTCCGGGATCCGACGCTCCTCTTGGCCGAGGGACGCGTGCTCGCCGCCGAGAGCCGCACGGACCTCGCCGCCGTACGCCTCGAGGCCGCAGCCGACGGCTCCGACGGCCCGGAGCGCATCGAAGCCCTCGAGGCGCTCGGCAAGCTGGAAAAACAGGCGGGGCGGCTCGAGGACGCCATCGCCACGTACCGGCGGGCAATGGATCTCACCCCGACCGGGGGCATGGCGCGCTTCGAGCTCGCGACCCTGTACTGGAATCGCGACCGCGATGCCGAGGCGCGCGCGCTCTTCACCCGGATCGCCGCCGAGACGCCGCGTCACCCGAAGTACGACACCGCGCGCTACGCGCTCGCGCGCATCGCCGAACAGGAGGGACGAACCGACGAGGCCGTCGCGCAGCTCCGGTCGCTCGCCGCGGGCGAGGGAGATCTCGCGCGCGAAGCTCGTTGGCGTCTCGCCTGGATGCCCTATCGCCGGGGGGATCTCACGGCGGCCGCGGAGGCTTTCGCGGCGTTCGGCGCCGGCGACGAGAAAGACCGTGCCGCTGCGGCGTACTGGCGCGGTCGCGTGCTCGCGCGTCAGGGCTTCGCGGCGGAAAGCCGGGATGCCTTCGAGGTCGTGCTCGCCGAAGCCCCCGACGGATACTACGCGGACCTCGCCGAGCGCGCGCTCGCGACCACCGTACCGCCGCCGCCCGCGCCCACGCCGATCGACTCCGCGCCGCCGGCGGCATTCACGACCACGCACGCGTACCACTGGGAGCGGAGTCGCGAGCTCAGCGCGATGGGCATGACCGACGCGGCGGCCCGCGAGATCGACGCGCTCGTCCGCGAGCTCCCGGACGGCGACGCGAGTCGGCCGTTCCTGCTCGAGGCCTACAGCGACGTCGAGGCCCACGGTCGCGCCCTGCGCCTCGCGCACCGCATCCAGTCGAGCCTTCCGGCGCCGACGTTCGCGGCGTATCAGTTTCCGCGCGCCTACTGGTCGCGCGTGGTCCAGGCGGCGGACGGCGAACGGCTCGACCCGTACGTCGTCCTGGCGCTCATGCGCCAGGAGAGTCTCTTCGATCGCGCGGCCGTATCGCCGGCGGCGGCGTACGGCCTGATGCAGCTGCTCGTGCCGACGGCGGCGCGCATCGCGGGCCGGCCGATCGAGGCCTCCGCGCTCTTCGATCCCACGACCAACATCACGCTCGGCGCGCGCTATCTCCGCCAGCTCCTCGACCGGTTCGAGGGAAATCTCGCGAAGGCGCTGGCGGCGTACAACGGCGGCGAGGCGGCGGTCGCGAAATGGGAGCAACGCGCGCCCGGGACCACCACAGACGAGTTCGTGGAGACCATCAGCTACCGCGAGACCCGCCACTACGTGAAGCAGGTGCTCGGCAACTACCGCCGCTACCGTCGCCTCTACGGCGCTCCCGGGGAGCAGCGCGCCCTCGAGCGCGCCGTCCGCGCCGATCAGACCGGCGCGGACAACGCCAGCGCCGACACGAGCTTTCCGGCGAGTCCGCCGAACCCGCCGTTCGACATCAGCACCACGACGTCACCCGGCGTCACCTGATCCGCGACGAGCGTCGCGAGCGTGTCGGAATCCTCGCACGTCTCGGCCGGCACGCCGCGCGCGACGAGCGCCGCGATCAGCTCCTCGACCGAGAGGCGCTCCTCTTCGGGCAACTGATCCCGGCGATGGATCGCGCCGAAGGTTACGCGATCGGCGCCGGCGAACGCGGTCGCGAACGCGTTCTGGAAGACCCGGCGGCGGGTCGTGTTCGAGCGCGGCTCGAAGAGCACCCAGAGACGCCGCCGCGGATAGCGCGTCCGCAGCGCCCCCAACGTGCCGGCGACCGCCGTCGGGTGGTGCGCGAAGTCGTCGATCACCGTGATGCCGCGCCCTTCCGCGATCACCTCCTGGCGCCGCTTCACACCGCGGAAGGTCGCCAGCGCCGCGACGACGCCGTCGAACCGCAGGTCCATCGCGTGCGTGAGGGCGACCACCCCGACGGCGTTCGCGACGTTGATCGCCCCCGGAAGCGGCATGGCGACACGCGCCCGCAACCCGTCGGGACCGATGATCGTGAAGCGCGTCGTGCCGCCGTCGTCCGCGACGTCCTCCGCGCGCCAGACGGCTCCGGGTCCACGGCCAAAATAGATCGCGGTGCGGCCGCTCGCTTCGACGACCTTGCGCACCTCGGGGAAGTCGGCGCTCGCCGCCACGGCCGCGCCCGGTCGCAGCCGCTCCAGCAACGTGCGGAACGCGCTCTTCACGTGCTCGAGATCGCGATAGATGTCGGCGTGATCGAACTCGATCGCGTTGATCAGCAGCGCGTCCGGGTCGTAGTGGAGGAACTTCGGCCCCTTGTCGAAGAAGGCGGTGTCGTACTCGTCGCCCTCGGCGACGAACCACGGACCCGCGCCGAGGCGGAAGTTCTGCGGAAAGTTCCGGCTCGCGCCGCCGACCATGAAGCTCGGATCGCCGCCCGTCTCGTGCAGCACCCAGGCGAGCATCGCGCTCGTGGTCGTCTTGCCGTGCGTGCCGACCACGACCGCGCGCCGACGCTCGCGCATGAAGAAGCGCATCAACGCCTCGGGCAGCGAGCAGTACGGGATACCGGACGCGAGGAGCGCCTCGACCTCGGGATTGCCGCGCGACATCGCGTTGCCGACGACGACGACGTCCGGACGCGGCTCCAGATTCTCGGCGCGATAGCCCTCGCGTACCGGGATGCCGAGCTGCGCGAGCACGTCGCTCATCGGCGGGTAGACCGCCTGGTCGGACCCGGTGACCTCGTACCCGGCGGCGCGGAACATTCCGGCGAGTGAGGCCATCCCGACGCCGGCGATGGCGATCAGGTGTACGCGCCGCGGCGAGGCGGGCACGTCAGGACGCGGTGACGGCGCGGACGACGAGATCATGAATGAGCGGGCGAAATTCGCGAATGAGGTCGTTGTCGCGCGTCGGATGGACGCGATTCGATAGGACGATCACGTGCAGGTGTCGGTCGAGGTCCATCCAGAGCGAGGTGCCGGTGAACCCGACGTGGCCGACCGCGTTCCGCGAGAGCTCCGCGCCAGCCGTGGATCCCTTGAGCGAGGGAGTGTCCCAGCCGAGCGCCCAGGTCGATGAGCCGATGGGATCGTCCCGGCGCCAGAACTCGCTCACGATGCTCGAGGGCAGGAATACGTTCTGCCCGAGCCACGACTCGCGGAGCGTCGTCGCGAGCCGATCGAGGTCGCGCGCGCACGAAAAGAGCCCGGAATGCCCCGCGACTCCGCCCATCGCGTACGCGTTGTCGTCGTGCACCTCGCCGCAGAGGACGCGTTTGCGCCAGGGGCAGCGCTCGGTCGGCGCGATCATGTCGACGATCGGTTCGAGACGGCGCGTCCGCAGGAGCGCCAGGTCGATGAACGACGACGAGCGCAGGCCGAGCGGCCTGAAGATCTTCTCGCGGCAGAAACGATCGAGCGTGAGCCCGCTCACCTGCTCGATCGCGGCGCCGAGCAGCATGAAGCCGAGGTCGCTGTAGAGGGTGCGCGCACCGGCCGGAGCCTCCGGCTTCTCGCGCTGGATGGCCTCGTACACCCATTCCTTGGCGCCGCGGCTCGCCGTGAAGTTGATGCGCCCCTCGCGCTCGATCTTGACGATATCGCGATAGTAGGGCCGCCACTCGGGAAGGCCGGAAGTCTGCGCCAGCAGGTGTCGGAACGTCACGTGCGCCTTTCCGTGCACGCCGAAGTTGTGGAAGAAGCGCGTCACCCGATCGTCGAGCCCGATCCTGCGATCGCGTACGCACAGCATCATCGCGGTGGTCGTGGCGAGCGGCTTCGTGAGCGACGCGACGTCGAAGATCGTGTCCTCGCACATCGGCGAGGTGTCACCGGGCTCGAGCGTCCGTCGCCCCGCGGCACGGACGAAGACGACCCGTCCGCCGGCGTTCACGAGCACAACGACGCCCGGGAACACCCCGCGGGCGACCGCGGCGTCCATCGCTTGCTCGACCGGGGCGAAGTTCACGCCGCGACGGCCTCCACCCAGCCCGCGTCGGCATCGACGCGCACGGGGAGCCCGAGCGCCAGCGGCAGGTTCTCCGAGAGATGCCCGGCCGGGAATCCGGCCACGACCGGATACGGCGCGTCGGCGAAGAAGTCGCGGAAGACCTCCGCCACGACGTCCTCACCGACCCCATCGCACTCCGCGAACGAGCCGAGCACCACGGCCGCGACCGCGTCGAGCTTCCCGGCGAGGCGCAGATGCGTGAGCATGCGATCGACGCGATACGGCCGCTCCGCCACATCCTCGAGGAAGAGGACCGCGCCCGTCGTCTCGACGGCGTACGGCGTCCCGAGCAGCGCCACCAACGACGAAAGGCAACCGCCGACGAGCCGACCCGTCGCGCCCCCGCCCGCGACGACGTCCGCGACCGGCTCGCGCCACGGCGATCCCGGCGACGCCAGGAGATCGACGAGCCGCGCCGCGGCGCGCGCGGAGAGCCCCTTCGCGAGATCGGTCGCCACCATGGGCCCGTGGAGCGCCACGACGCCGCACCGCTCGATGATCCACCCGAGGAGCGGTGAAACGTCGCTGTAGCCGACGACGAGCTTCGGCCGCGCCGTGAGGAGCGCGGGGTCGAGCAGCGGCAGCAGGTGGCTCGTACCGTACCCGCCGCGCGCGCAGACGATCGCGCCGACATCCGGATCGACGAGCATGGCCACCAGATCGGCATGGCGCATCTCGACTGTCCCCGCGAGATAGCGGCGCCGCGCCAGCACGTGCGCGCCGAGGCGAACGCGGAATCCCAACGCCTCGAGGCTCGCGACGCCGCTCTCGAGCGCGTCGGCCTTCACCGCCCCGCCCGGCGCGACGACTCCGATGGTTTCCCCGGGACGCACCGGCGGCGGCAGGATCATCGCGGCCCCCGACGTACTTCAGCCCTCGCCGAAGAAGCGCGCGCGATCGGCTTGCATGCGAGCCTCGTAGGTCCGCTGCAGGGCGACGGTCGGGACGTACTCGCGGTCGGTGCGGGCACGCGCGAGCCAGGTCTCACGCGCCGCTCGCACCAGGCCCTGGAGCTGCTCGGGAAAGAGCCCCTGCATGCCGTCCGACTTCGCGATGAGCGGATTCGGATGCGCTTCGACGAGCACGACCGACGCGCCGGCCAGGATGCCGGCGAGCGTGAGCGGGAAGACGAGATCCCGGATCCCCGTACCGTGCGATGCGTCGATCGCGACGGGCAATCCCGAGAGCTGGTAATGGAACGCGGCGACGCTCCCGAGATCGAGCGTGTTGCGCGTGTAGCGATTGCAGCTCGTGATCCCGCGTTCGCAGAGGATGACGTTCTCCTTGCCGGTCGCCATCACGCGCTCGACCCAGAGAAGATACGCCTCGGTATCGAGAGAGTTGCCGCGCTTGTGGATGACGGGAAGCTTCGTGTCGCGCAGACGATTCAGCAGCGCCTGGTTCTTGCTGTTCGGCTCGCCGACCTGCAGGCAGGCGACGCCAGCGTCCTCGTACAGGGACACGTCGGCTTGATCGAGGATCTCGACGACGGTCGGCATCTCGAACGCGCGCCCCGCGCGCACGATCAGGTCGAGGCCGCGCCGCAGGGAGTCCTGATCCGACGAGCCGAGCCCTTCCCATCCGCTGTACGGGCTCGAGCGATACTTCACGACCCCGCCGCGGAGGCATTGCGCACCCGCCTCCTTCACCATGCGGGCCGCGTCCATGACCTGCCGCTCGCTCTCGACCGAGCACGGACCGGCGATCACGACGAGGTCCGGACCGCCCACGGTGACGCCTCCGATGTCGACAGGGACGTGGATCGGCTTCAGGGGATCGCCCTTCTGCGCCACGCGCTTGTAGGCGCGCGAGATCGGAATCAGCCGATCGACGCCCGGCATCTGCCCGAGCTCGTCGGATGGCAGGCGCGAAATGTCGCCGTACACCCCGATCAGCGTCACCTGCTCGCCGACCATCTTGCCCGTCGTGTACCCGAGGGCGTGAACCCGCGCCTCGACCGCCGCGATCTCGTCGGGCGTCGCGACGGTCTGCATCTTGATGATCATGCGCTGGATGGCGCCCGCCGGGCTCGGGACGTCGACGAAAAGGGATAGCGGCAATGCTCCGAAGGGTCAATGGAACGCATGGCTTGCGTTGTCGATCGACGCCGTCTACTCGTAGCGACGATGAAGCTTCGCGATGGCGAGATGCAACGTATCGCCACGTCGATCCTTGGGCGTTTGGAGAAGGCCGGCCTCTTGCGGATCGTGGCGAACCGCGCCGCCGTCGAGCAGCGCATCGCCTCCGCCTTCCGCGCCAACATCCGGGCCGAGGAGGACCTCGAGGTCGAGGCGGTCCGGTTCGCCGAGTCGCACAGCCGCGAGCTGGTCGGGATGGATCGCCACAAAGTGCTGCAGCTCGTGAAAGAGCGCCTCGCCAAGGAGCGGGGATTCACCCTGTGAGCCGTGCCTCGGAAGGTCGGATCTCGGCACTCGCCCACCTCGCCCTGACCGCCATCAAGAAGGGGGACGAGGTGGCGGATCTGCGCGCCGACCGCCTCGTGCTGACCGAGATCAAGGCGGCCCTGACGGACTTCTTCAACGTCGACGACGCGGTCGACGCCAAGGTGCGCCGCAAGATCGCGAGCCTGTCCCGTCGCGTCCCCGAGGGGTCGGGAGAATGGGACGTCCTCTATCGCCAGTACCTCGAAGAAGAGAAGAGGAAGCTCGGCCGGTAGTCAAAAAACAGGCGCCGGCCCCCCGCCGCCGTTGACACGGCGCGGGTGATGCTTATGGTGCGCGCGGGTTTCATCCCGTCGCGCCAAAAACTCAGCATTTTCCACATAGAAGGGAAAGGAGACATCGATGAAGATTCGCCCACTTCAGGATCGGGTGATCGTGAAGCGCATCGCCGAGGAGGAAAAGACCAAAGGCGGCATCATCATCCCCGATACGGCGAAGGAGAAGCCCC
>JADLHM010000112.1 GCA_020848745.1 Deltaproteobacteria bacterium
CGGTCGCGAGCGGCACCGCCGCCGAGGTCGAGAAGCTGCACTGGGCGCAGCAGTTCGGCGCCGACACGCTGATGGACCTCTCGACCGGCGGCAACCTCGCCGAGTGCCGCCAGGCGATCGTCGATCACGCCACCATTCCGATCGGAACGGTGCCCATCTACTCGATGATCGTCGGCCGACGCATCGAAGACCTCACGTACGACGTGATCCTGCAGGAGATCGAGCGTCAGGCGCAGCAGGGCGTGGACTACTTCACGATCCACGCGGGCGTGCTGCGCGAGCATCTGCCGCTGATCCGCCGGCGCACGACCGGCATCGTCTCGCGCGGCGGCTCGCTGCTCGCGAAGTGGATGCTGCACCACGACCGACAGAATCCGATGTACGAGCTCTTCGACGAGATCAGCGCGATCATGCGCGAGTACGACGTGACCTATTCGCTCGGCGACGGACTGCGGCCCGGATGCCTCGCGGACGCGTCGGACGCCGCGCAGCTCGCGGAGCTCCACACGCTCGGCGAGCTGGTGCAGCGCGCCCGCGACGCGGGCGTCCAGGCGATGGTGGAAGGCCCGGGACACGTGCCGCTCGACCAGATCGGCTTCAACATGCAGCTCGAGCAGCGCGTCTGCGACGACGCCCCCTTCTACGTCCTCGGACCGCTCGTCACGGACGTCTTCCCCGGCTACGACCACATCACGAGCGCGATCGGCGCGACCGAGGCCGCACGGCACGGCGCCGCGATGCTGTGCTACGTGACGCCGAAGGAGCACGTCGGCCTGCCGCGCGCCGAGGACGTCAAGGCCGGGTGCATCGCCTACAAGATCGCCGCCCACGCCGGGGACATCGCCCGCGGCATCGCCGCCACCCGCCAGTGGGACGACGACCTCTCACGCGCGCGCGCCGCGTTGAACTGGCCGAAGCAGTTCGAGCTCGCGTTCGACGGCGAGACGGCCCGGGCGCTCCACGACGAGGATCTCGAGGTCGACACGGAGTTCTGCGCGATGTGCGGACACGACTGGTGCAGCCTTCGCATCTCGAAGGAGATCTCGGAGTTCGCGAGCGGCAAGGACGCGGCCTTCCAGCCGACACGCGCCGCCATGCGGAGCCCCGGCGTGAGCGACGAAGGCCGGGCCTTGCTCCGCCAGCGAGGCACGCTGCCCGTGGTCGAGGGCAAGCATGCCTGTCATAGTGACCTCGTGCGCGAGCCGGACGTCGCCAAGGATCTCCAGGACCGCGTCTTCGGCGACGCGAATCCGTAGTTATTCTGAATGATTAGGGAGGCGGACGTGCCGACGGGCACCGCCGGTGACCGGGATCGGAGCCGCGTGGGCGCCGCCGTGTGCCACCAGCGCCCGGCCCGGCGCGTACTCAATGTTTCCGCCGAAGAGGCCGATGTGCACCGAACGGTGGCAGTCGCCCGAGGGAGCGCCATGGATCGTCTGGCAGTCGTGCGATCCCGCTCCACCGATGCAAGATTCTCGAGGCAGCTTCCGCCTTGGAAAATCGACACGTTGCAAACATAGCGCCGTGCGGCACAATGGCCCACTTCTTGATCGACACAGGCTCGGAGAATGACCCCCTGCCCAGCGTCACGGCGGCGAACTGCCGACGAAGCGGCCGAACCGTTCTCTTGCGCCACGAAAAACCCTATCGCTGGCGCAGAGGGTGTCGCAGATGCCACAGTCCAGAGATCGTCACTCGGACAACTGGTCGAAAAGCATTGCCTTCGCGCCACGTCTGGAATTGGCGCGAGCATTGCTGCGGAGGTCGAGGCGTGAGTCATCCGATGAGGCGTATGAGACTCGGCGGTGTTCCGCATCCGCGGTTCCTCGAGGTGGCGGCGTGAAGCGGGCCGCCCGGGCGTTCGCCGTCATCCCGCTCGTGGTGCTGGCGGCCGGCGCCTGCGGAGCGCCGAAGCAGGTCACCAATCCGCCGCCAGAGGTCGCCACGCTCTATCCGCGGCTCGGCGAGAATCCGCAACCGCCGCTGCACCCGTACGTTCTCCAGGTCGGCGACGAGCTCGCCGTCAAGTTCTACACCAACCCCGAGCTGAACGAGGACGTGAAGATCCGGCCCGACGGGATGATCTCGCTGCAGCTCATCGACGACGTTCCGGCCGCGGGGCGCACGCCGAAGGAGCTCGATGCGGATCTCACCAAGCGCTACACGGGCGAGCTCGCGGATCCGCAGGTCAGCGTGATCGTCCGCAAGACCGGGCTCAACCGGATCTACATCGACGGGCAGATCGGGAACCCGGGCATCGTCACGATCGCCGGCGGGATGACCCTCTACCAGGCGATCCAGCGCGCCGGCGGCCTGCTCGAGGGCGCCCACCGGAAGCAGATCATCCTCATCCGCAAGGGACCCGACGGGCAGCCGGTCGGCCGCTCGATCGACATCCGTCCGATCCAGGACGGGTCGAATCCCGGGGTCGACGTGCCCCTGCAACCGCTCGACATGGTGTACGTGCCGCGCTCGAAGATCGCCGAGGTCGGCCTCTTCGTGAAGCAGTACATCCGCGACGCGTTGCCCATCGCGTATTTCCCGATTCCCTTCTGAGGACCGCATGACCGACCAACAGATCCCCTGGCGCGAGATCGTGGCGATCCTCCATCGGCGCCGGAGGTTCATCGCCCAGATCTTCCTCGCGGGTTTCCTGACCGTCGCGCTCGGGGTGTCGACGCAGAAGCCGACCTACCGCGCGTTCGCCACCCTCATGGTCACCTCGGATCGAGCGCAGGTCGTCGTCTCGCCCGACGCGGGCACGCGGCCGACCGTCGAGAACGTGACCGAGCAGGACATGAACAGCGAGGTCGCGTTGATCTACAGCGAGTCGCTGGTCCGGGAGGTGCTCGCGCCCTACTGGAGCCAGGACGAGGAGGAGGCGTCGACCTTCTTCGCGCGCGTCAGGTCGGTGATCACCTTCCCGCTCCGCGTCCCGTCGCTGATCTACCAGTTCATCCACCAGGTGCCGCCGCCCACGGGCCTCGACAACTGGGCGCAGGCCACGCTCGACAAGCTCGGGGTCGGGATCGTCGGCAAGTCGAATCTGATCGAGGTGTCCTACACGGCCTCGAGCCCGAAGTGGGCGGCCGAGTTCGTGAACAAGCTGGTCGCGCACCACATCGAGCGGCGCGGGAAGCTGAGCCAGCAGTCGGAGGCCCGGCGCTTCTTCGAGTCGCAGCGCGACGTCCTCGCCAACAAGTCGCGCGAGGCCGAGGTCGCGCTCGCCGAGTTCAATCACCGCCAGGGCATCGATTCGCTCACGCCCGAGCAACGGCAGGGGGTGCGGACGCGGCTTGCCGAGCTGCAAACGATGCTCGGGGATTCCGAGCGCGAGCTCGCGGAAGGCACGGCGCGCATCGCGTTCCTCACGGAGGAGATCAAGAACTACCCGAAGAACATCGCGACCGAGTCGAAGATCGCCCAGAACCAGCAGTTCATCCGTCCGAAGATCCTCGAGCTCGAGCTCCAGCGCAGCGAAATCCTCTCGAAGTACGCGCCGACGAGCGTCAAGGTTCGCGACATCGACCGGCAGATCGCGCAGGCGAAGCGCCTCATGGAGGCGAACCGCGAGACGCTCGCCGAGACGACGAACGCCATCAACCCCGCGTACCAGAACCTCGAGGTCGATCTCGCGCAGACCAAGGCGCAGATGGCGGCGGTGAGCGCGCGGGTCGAGGCGCTGCGGGCGCAGGTCGCCGAGCACAGGACCCAGGTCGCGCACCTCGACGAGATCAGCTCCGAGCAGGAGCGGCTCGAGCAGGCGGTGGCCTCCACGAAGGAAGCGTCGGCCACGTACGCGAAGAAGGAAGAGGAAGCGCGTTTCACCACCGCGCTCGACGAGTCGAATCTCGTCAGCATCGCGATCGCGCAGAACGCGGAGGTGCCGACGGTCCCGGAAAAGTCGAAGCAGGCGATCATGCTCGCGCTCGGCGCGATCGTGAGCCTCGTCGCCGCGCTCGGTCTCGCGTTCCTCCGCGACCGCCTCGACCCGGCCGTGAAGAGCGCCGCGGAAGCCAAGAACGTCACCGGACTGCCCATCCTGGCGGAGATCCGCTAGCCGACGACCACCATGTACGCCGCGCACTTCGGACTGACCGCTGAGCCCTTCTCGCTGACGCCCGACCCGGCGTTCTTCTACCTGAGCCCCGATCATGCCGAGGCGCTCGCGGGGTTGAAGATCGGGCTCGAGAGCCGGCGCGGGCTCATGCTGATGATCGCCGAGGTCGGCATGGGCAAGACCACGCTGCTCTACTCGATGCTCGACCAGCTCGATCCGCAGGTGCACACGGCGTACCTCTCGAACACCCGCCTCTCGTTCGACGACCTGCTGCGCCAAGCGCTCACGGACTTCGGCCAGCCGTGCGCGAGCCGCGACCGCGTCGATCTCTTGAACGCGCTGAACGCGTTCCTCCACGAGCGGGCGTCCGTCGGCGAGACCGCCGCGCTCATCATCGACGAGGCCCAGAACCTGGACGAGGCGACGTTCGAGGACCTGCGCCTCCTCTCCAACTACGAGACGTACACCGACAAGCTCCTGCAGATCGTGCTCGTCGGCCAGCCGGAGCTCGACACGAAGCTCGCGCGCCCGAGTCTCCGTCAGGTCACCGAGCGCGTCGCCGTCCGCTGCCACATCAATCCCCTGACGACGGCGGAGAGCCTGCGGTATCTCGAGCACCGCCTGCGGGTCGCGGGCGGATCGACCGACGTCTTCACGCCGATGGCGCTCCGCCTGCTCGTGTGGAAGGCGCGCGGGATCCCGCGCCGGCTGAACATCCTCTGTCACAGCGCGATGCTCTTCGCGTACGGGCGCGCTGCCCGTCGCGTCTCGTTCCGCGAGGCGCGCGCGGCGATCCGCGAGAAGCAGGGGCAGGGCCTGGTCACGATCAACCCCCGGCGGCGCTTCGTCTCGGCGCCGGGCGCGCCGTCCGAAGCGCAGCCCTGGCGCATCGCGGCCGCGGCGGCGGCCGGGATCGCGTTCGTGCTCGGCTACGGGGGCGGCTACATCGGCGGGCACTCGGACACCCTCGCGCCGCTGGCGGCGCCGACCCGCATCATCCAGATGAACGAGGCCGCGGCCGCTCCGTCGAGCGGCGACGTCGCGCCCGTCGCCCCCGCCGTGGCGGCGCCGGCGGTGGAAACGGTCGAAGCTCCGACGCCGCACCCGGCGCCCTCGCCGGAGCGCGCGGCGGAGCAGATCGCCGCGACCGCCGCCGAGCCCGCTCCCGAGCCGCCGACGTTCCGCGAGATCGTCGTGCCGCGCGGCACCTCGCTGTCGGCGCTCGCGCAGCAGTACTACGGCGACGGAGGCCCGAAGCTCATGCAGCGGATCCGGGACCTGAACCCCCAGATCGTCGACGTCGACCACATCTACGCGGGCGACCGGCTGCGCCTGCCCGCGGTCGACGAGACGGACGGCTCCCGATGAGCAACTACATCAACGTCCTGCGCCGCCTCGAACGCGAGCGCCGCGCCCCCGACGCGATCCCGACGCCGGCCGCGCCCGGCGAGCTCGCCGCACGTGAGGTCGTCGCCCCGACGGCGCCGCCGCCGCGCATCGAGCCGCGCATCGCGCCGCCGCGACCGGCCGCCGCGCCGGCGCCGGTCGCGCCCGTCGCGCCGCCGGTCGAGCGCACCGTGATCCCCCTGCCAAGCGTCCCCTCGACGCCCGCGGCGCCGCCGCCGGTCGAGACGACCATCGCGGCCGCCCGCACGCCGGCCGCGGGAGCGCCGGCGCCGCGAGCCCCGCACGCACCGGACAACGCGACCGAGCTGCTGCGCGCCCGCGCCTTCGCGACCGAGGCACATCCGGGCATCGCGACGCTCCTCGACGCCATCCGCTTGATCTCCAACGGTCGCCAGATGCGTGTGGTCGTCTTCTGCGGCGCCTCGAACGCGGAAGCGGTGACAACGCTGGCGGACGCCCTCGTCACGCACGCCAGCCGCAGCGGCATGCCCGCGTTCCTCGCGACCCTCACCCGCACCGCCAACGGGTCCGCCATCGTACCGGCGCGCGGTACGACGATGGACGCGGTGCTGCCGATCGACCTCGACGCCGGTCCGTCCACCGAGGCGGTGTCGCGCTGGGCGGCGCAGGTGGGACCGGAGAGCGATCTCGTCGTCATCACCGGACCGCCGCTCGCGACCTCGATCGACGCCGCGCTCCTGGCATGCGCATGCGACGGCCTCGTCATCGTGGCCGAGTCGGAGGTGACCGAGCGCGCCGCGCTGCAGCTGGCCGCCGAGCGGGCGCGCATCGCCGGCTGCAAGGCCCTCGGCGTCGTCATGCACGGCAGCAAAGACCGCATGCCAGGATGGGTGCGACGCCTGCTCGGCGATCGTTCGGAATCCCTGTCGTCCTGAAAGGATCACCACGTCATGTCGCCGCGCCGCAAAGCCCTCGTCACCCTGATCAAGCTCACGGACGTCGCCATCGTCGCCGCCTGCCTGGTGGGCGCGTTGGCGCTCACCGCGGGAAAGGACGGCGGCGAAGCAGGCACCGGCGTGCTCGACATCCAGGTCACGATCCTCGACATGGTGTTCGTCGGCCTCTACCTCGTGGCCTGGCATTTCGCGCTGCGCATGCGCGGCCTCTACAACTCGTACCGGCTCTCGCCGGCGTCGCGCGAGTTCAGGGATCTCGGCACGGCGGTGGTGATCGCGACCGTGCCGCTCGTCCCGCTCAGCCTGTCGCCCGGCGGCGGCTACGTGAGCTCCGCGTTCCTCGTCGTGTTCCCGCTGCTCGCGTTCGCCGGGCTCGGCATCGAGCGCCGCGTCCTGCGCGCCGTCGCGCGCCAGGTGCGGAGCCTCGGCCGCAACCTCCGCGACGTGATCATCGTCGGCGACGGCGGCCCCGCGCTCGAGGGCGCGGCGCGGCTCGCGCAGCGCGACGGCCTCGGCTACCGCGTCATCGAGGTCCTGAACGTGCGCGCCAAGCTCGGCCCCGCGCAGGGAAATGGCCGCGGCGCCGTGAACGGAACGCCGCGCGTCTCGGGCGACACTCTGAGCGAGCTCGCGGCGCTCCTCGAGTCGCGGCCGATCGACGAGGTCTTCCTCGGTCTGCCCCTCGACGGCTCCGAGCCGCTGATCCGCCCGATCATCGCCCTCTGCGAGGAACAGGGCATCACGGTGCGCGTCGTGGCGCACCTCGCCGCGCTCGACTGGGGAAAGGCCTCGATCGACACGCTCGGCGAGCAGCCGGTCATCACCATCTCGAGCGGTCCGCCCGACTCCTTGCGCCTCGTGGCGAAGCGTCTCATCGACCTCGCGGGCGCGGGCGCCGGCTTGCTCCTGCTGGCCCCCGTCATGGCGGCGATCGCGATCGCGGTGAAGCTCGACTCCGGCGGCCCGATCTTCTTCGTGCAGGAGCGGGTGGGGCTCAATCGTCGGCGTTTCCCCGCCTACAAGTTCCGCACGATGGTGGTGGGCGCCGAGACGCTGCAGGCCGACCTCGAGCACCTGAACGAAGCCGAGGGCCCTGTCTTCAAGATCGAGCAGGACCCGCGCTGCACTCGCCTCGGCCGCCTGCTCCGCCGCTTGAGCCTCGACGAGCTCCCGCAGCTCGTGAACGTCCTGATGGGAGACATGAGCCTCGTCGGCCCGCGCCCGCTCCCGGTGCGCGACGTGGACCGCATCGACACGCGCTGGCATCGGCGTCGCTTCAGCGTGAAGCCCGGCATCACGTGTCTCTGGCAGATCAACAGCCGCGAGCCGAAGTTCGAGGAGTGGATCCGGTCCGACATGGAGTACATCGACAACTGGTCGCTCACTCTCGACCTGAAGATCCTCGCGAAGACGATCCCGGCCGTCATCTCCGGGCAAGGCGCGCACTGACCACCCTCGTACGATTCCTCTCGACCTTCGTCCCCCTGAGAAAGGACGCCCCCCACTCGTGACCACCGACTCCACGGCACCCGTTACCGTCATCGTCCCTTGCTACAACGAGGAGGCGGGCCTGCCCTTCCTTCTCGAGCGCCTCCGCAAGATGCGCGCGCGCAACGCCGGCGACTGGCACTTCCTCTTCGTCGACGACGGCTCGAGCGACGGCACCTTCGGCGCGCTGCTCCGCGCCGCGCAGGACGAGGGCTGGATCGAGGTCGTCCGGCACCCCGAGAACCTCGGGCTCGGCGCGGCGCTTCGCACCGGCTTCGATCACGCGCGCTCACCGATCGTGTGCAGCATCGACAGCGACTGCACCTACCCGCCCGAGAAGCTGCCCGAGCTCGCGGCGCTCGTCAGCGATGGCGCCCAGATCGTGACCGCGTCCGCCTGGCACCCGGAGAGCGCGGACGCCGAAGGCAGCAGCATCCGCCTCTGGCTGAGCCGCATGGTCTCCGGACTCTACAAAATCCTGATCGGACAGGACGTCTACACCTTCACCTGTCTCTTCCGCGCGTACCAGACCGAGGCCGTCCGCCGCATACGCTTCCGCTCGAGCGGCTTCGCGGCGGTCGCCGAGATCATGCTGCGGGCCATGCTGAGCGGCCAGCGCGTCAGCGAGGTGCCGATGCGACTCGAGAGCCGCCGTTTCGGCGAGTCGAAGCTCAAGGTGGGCGACGCCGTCATGGCGCACGTCCGGTTGCTCCTCATGACCGCGTTCATGGTAGGTGCGCGGCAAGCGCGGGCCGTCGGCAACAGGCTGGTCGGCTGATCTTCCGCAAACCGAAAGGACTCCCCCTCATGACCATGCGAATCGGCATCATCGGCCTCGGACGCGCCGGAACGGTCCACCTGGACGCCTGGCCCCACGTGCGCGGCGCCGAAGTCGTCGCCGTGTGCGACCCGTCGCCGGCGGCTCGCAAGCGGGCCCGCGAGCTCGGTATCCGCGTCTACACCGATCCCGCGCTGATGCTCGAGACGGCGGAGCTCGACGGCGTGACGATCGCGACGCCGCCCGCCGACCACGCCGAGATCGCGATCGCCTGCCTCGATCGTGGCGTACACGTGCTCTGCGAGAAGCCGCTCGCGCTCACGACCTGGGACGCGCTCGCGATGCTGAAGGCCGCGGCCCGCAACAAGCGCCAGCTCCTGCTCGCGACGAAGTTCCGGCACGTCCCGGAGCTCGCCGCCGCGCGCGAGCTGATCGCCGGCGGAAAGCTCGGAGATCCGGTCGCGTTCGAAGTCAGCTTCTGCAGCCCGGTCGACATGTCGAAGCGCTGGAACTCGCAGCGTGGCGTCGCGGGCGGCGGCGTCATCATCGACAACGGATGCCATGCCTTCGACATCATGTCGTATCTCTTCGGCTCGGTGACGCGCGTGCAGACGAACCTGCACCGCCCGCTGCAGCGGATCGGCGTCGAGGACGGCGCGACCATCCAGGTCCGCGCCGGCGACGGCGTGGTCGGCAAGGCGGACGTGAGCTGGAGCCTCTCGACCGGCCGCAACAGCTACGTGAACGTGCACGGCTCGCTCGGCACGATCGAGGTCGGCTGGCAGGAGACGCGGGTCAAGTATCTCGGCAAGGACTGGGAGACGATCGGCGGCTCGTACGACAAGATCGACGCGCATCGCCGCATGCAGACCTGCTTCGTCGAGACCTCGCAGAGCGGCGGCGCGACGCCCCCGTGGATCAGCACCGTCGAGTGCCTGCGGACGGTCGCCGCGGTGGAAGCCGCGTATCGTTCGGTCCACTCCGGCGGCTGGGAATGGGTCGACACGAAGGGCATGCGCCAGCGCCGGACGGGCGGCCGCGGCCGCAAGCGGGCCTGACGCGCCGAGCACCGTCCCCATGTCGCACGTCCCGTCCCGCGACGGTGCACCGCGCCTGCACGCCACCGCCCTCGTCGAGCCCGGGGTCGAGCTCGGCGCGCGGACGTCGGTCTGGGACAACGTCCACATCCGCGGCCCGGCGACGATCGGCCACGACTGCATCATCGGCGAGAAGACCTACGTCGCCTACGGCGTGAAGATCGGCGACTTCGTCAAGATCAACGCCCAGGTCTACGTCTGCACCGGCGTCACCATCGCGAATCGCGTGATGATCGCGGCGGGCGTCATCTTCACCAACGACCGCTATCCGCGCGCCTTCGATCCGGCGGGCGGCGGCCTCGCCGACTCCGGACCGAACGAGGACACGCTGGAGACGACGGTCCACGAGGGCGCCACGATCGGCGCGGGCGCGATCATCGGCCCGGGCCTGACGATCGGCGCGTACGCGATGGTCGGGATGGGCTCGGTCGTGACGAGCGACGTGCCGCCGCACGGGCTCGTCTTCGGCAACCCGGCGCGGCTGCGGGGATGGGTGTGCGTGTGCGGCGAGCCGCGCGGCGAGGGCATAGAGCCGGCGCGTCCGGGAACCACCTGCGGGCGCTGCGGCCGCGCGTCATGATCGATCTCCTCGCGCACGACGAGGTCGCCGCCCTCGGTCTCGAGGCCGTGCTCGATCTCGAGAAGATTCCGTACCGCCGGGTCGATGCGATCGACGAGACGAGCGCGAGCCTGCTCGTGGCGGTCGGCGACCTCGCGTCGCCGGCGGAGATCGCTGCGGTCGAACGGGTGTCGGCGCTGGTGCTCGGAGGCGGCGAGCTCTTCGCGCGGCAGGTCTTCGGCGTGCCGGCGGCGCGCGTCGAACTCCGCTCCTGCGCGATCGCGCTCGACCAGCCGATCTGGCCGGCCGCGACCGCCGCGATCGCGCGCGAGCACGACAAGCGCGAGCTGCGTCTCCCGGCCGTCCCCACGCTCGACGTGCCCGAGATCACGAAGGGCACCGTGCTGGCCGGCCTCGCCGGCAGCGGGCGTCCGGCGATCGCGCGCCGTAACCGCTGCCTCTGGTCGCCGCTCGACCTCGGCACCGCCTTCGCGCGCCTGACGACGGAGGACGACGGCCTACCCCGCACGCCGCCGTCGCGCGCGCCGTGGTACGGCGCGGCCCGCAAGGCGGCGGAGATCGCCTACTACGCGGCCCCCGACGCGCTCCGCGGCTGGGTGCGGCGCCGCACCTACGCGACGCTCGATCAGCGGCTGGCGGCGCTCGGCGAGCACGCCAGCGACTACCCGATCGACGCGACCGGTCACCTGCTGATCGAGCTGGTGAAGCAGCTCGTGAAGCTCGCGGCGGGATCGTTGGTCCGGATGGCGCGCTGGCCCGCGCCGTACCATGCCGCGGCGAGCCTCACGCACGACGTCGAGCCGCGGCGCTACGCCTACACCCGCGGCATGGAGCGGCTTCTCGACGTGATCGAGGCGACCGGACACCCCGCGACGCTCGGCCTGGTCGCGAGGCCGGCCGCGCGCCACCTGCACGGCGAGCTCGTCCGGCGCCTCGTGCCGCGCCGCGTGCTCTGCCACGGGCTCGAGCACCGCGGCGAGCGGGTATGGGGGCGTCAGCGCGTCGCGGCGACGCTCGAACGCGCGCGCACGCGCCTCGAACGGACGCTCGGCCGCGCCGTCACCGGCTATCGCAGCCCGCGGCTCGATCGCTCGCCGGATCTCGCCTGGGCGCTGGATCGCGCCGGCTTCCGCTACGATTCCTCGTACCCGGACGTCGACCGCGAGAACATGGCGAACTTCGGCCGCGGCGTACGCCTGAACGTCCCGTTCCGTCCGGTGATCGACGACGGCGTGGGCGGCCCGCGCCCGAGTCGCTGTCTCGAGCTGCCGCTCACCGCGCCCGACTGCATCCAACCGCTGTTCGCCGGCGAGAGTCCGGAGCGGCTGCGGCAGACGGTCGAAACGAAGGCCGCCTTCCTCGCGGCGACCGGCGGTCTCTACGTCGCGCTCGTCCACGGCGGCGTCTTCGACGAGGCGGACGCGGACCTCCGCATGGAGCACCTCGAGTTCGTGTACCGGCAGCTCCGACGCGCCGACGTCTGGCTCGCCGCCATGGAGGACATCGCCGACTGGTGGTGTCGGCGCGAAGCGCTCAAGCTCAGCGTGAAAGGGCGCGCCGTGCACGTCACCAACACCGGCGCGCAACCCATCGCGGGCGCCCGCGTCGTCATCGAGCGCGACGGCGGCGACTGCGTCTTGAACGTTCCTCCGCTGCCCGCGGGCGCGCAGATCGCCCTCGTCGTGCCGCGCAGCCGCGCCTTGCCCGCCGCCTGAGCGCGCGATCACGCGGGCGCCGTGTAGCGTCGCGTGCGACCTCGCATGGTCGCCCGCAGCGCAACGCGCGGCTAAGCCTCCGGAAGCGCTGGGCGCGGCTTTGCGCCTAGAAGGACGCGCCGGCACGGGATATCACCAAGTGCGTCGCTCGGGATCCTGCGCACACTGACACGGCAGGTGCGGGGCGCCAGGATGCGGCGGGGCAACGAAGCGTTGCGGGTCGATGCGCCGCGCCCGGGTCGAGCGGCGCCGCCGGGAGCAATCGAGAATCGTGAAGGGATCAGGCAAACGGGTCGCCGTTCTCGGCGGCGGGATCGGTGGGCTCGCGAGCGCGCACTACCTGCTGAACGCCGGATTCGTCCCGATCGTCCTCGAAGCGAGCGACCGGCTCGGCGGCCTCGGCACGTGGTTCGACCACCGCGGCGTCCACCTCGACCGCTACTACCACGTGATCCTCGACTCCGACGCGGAGCTCTGCGGGCTCCTCGGCGAGCTCGGCATCGCCGATCGCCTCATCTGGCGCGAGACCGGCATGGGCTTCCGGCTCGGGGGCAAGCTCTACGGCTTCAACTCGCCGCTCGATCTCCTGCGCTTCGGCGCGCTGTCCTTCC
>JADLHM010000113.1 GCA_020848745.1 Deltaproteobacteria bacterium
CCTCGGCGCCGATGCGGATGATGCCCGAGTCGTCGAGATCCTTGAGGGCCTCGTCGCCGACGTTCGGAATGTCGCGCGTGATCTCCTCGGGGCCGAGCTTGGTGTCGCGCGCGACGCACTCGAACTCTTCGATGTGTACCGACGTGAAGTAATCCTCGCGGACGATGCGCTCGCTGATGAGGATCGAGTCCTCGAAGTTGTATCCGCCCCACGGCATGAACGCGACGACGATGTTGCGGCCGAGCGCGAGCTCGCCCATCTCCGTGGAAGGGCCGTCGGCGATGACGTCGCCGGCGCTCACCCGGTCACCGAGCACGACGATCGGCCGCTGATTCATGCAGGTGTTCTGGTTCGAGCGCTGGTACTTCACCAGATTGTAGATGTCGACGCCGGCGTCGCGACCGTCGGTGCGCGGCTTGTCGGCCTTCACCACGATGCGGGTGGCGTCGACGGTCTCGACGATGCCGTCACGCTCCGCGACGATCGTCACGCCCGAATCACGCGCCACGACCCGCTCCATGCCGGTCCCGACCAGCGGTGCGTCGGTGCGCAGCAGCGGCACCGCCTGACGCTGCATGTTGGATCCCATGAGCGCCCGGTTGGCGTCGTCGTTCTCGAGGAACGGGATGAGCGAAGCAGCGACGCTGACCAGCTGATTCGGGGACACGTCCATGAACTGGACCTGGTCCGGCGGCACCTGCATGAAGTTACCGCCCTTGCGGGCGGAGACGAGGTCGGCGGTGAACACCCCCTTCGCGTCGAGCGGCGCGTTGGCCTGCGCGATGACCAAGTCTTCTTCTTCGAGGGCTGACAAGAACCGGATGCGCTCGGTCACTCGGCCCTTCTCCACCTCGCGGTACGGGGTCTCGACGAATCCGTAGTCGTTGACCCGGGCGTAGGTGGAGAGTGACGCGATGAGGCCGATGTTCGGACCTTCCGGCGTCTCGATCGGACACACGCGTCCGTAGTGGGTCGGATGCACGTCGCGTACCTCGAAGCCGGCGCGCTCGCGCGTGAGGCCGCCGGGACCGAGCGCCGAGAGACGACGCTTGTGCGTGATCTCGGAAAGCGGGTTCGTCTGGTCCATGAACTGCGACAGCTGGCTCGACCCGAAGAACTCCTTGATGACGGCCGAGACCGGCTTGTAGTTGATGAGCTCCTGCGGCATCAGCGTCTCGATGTCCTGCAGGCTCATGCGCTCCTTGATGGCGCGCTCCATGCGGACGAGACCGATGCGGTACTGGTTCTCGACGAGCTCGCCGACCGCGCGCACGCGGCGGTTTCCGAGGTGGTCGATGTCGTCGATCTGGCCGTTGCCGTTCTTGAGCTCGATCAGGTAGCGCACGACCTCGAGGATGTCCTCGCGGCGCAGCGTCCCCTGTTCCAGCGGCACGTTGATGCGGAGCTTGTGGTTCAACTTCAGCCGGCCGACCTTCGAGAGATCGTAGCGATCGGGGTTGAAGAAGAGATTGTGGAAGAAGGCCGTGGCGGTCTCGGTGGTCGGCGGATCACCGGGGCGCAGGCGACGGTAGATCTCGAGGATGGCCTCGTCCGGCGAAGCGATCTTGTCCTGGAGGAGCGTGTTCCGGAGCGACGGCCCAACGTGCAGGTCGTCGATGAAGAGCACCTCGATCGTGTCGATGCCGCGCTCGCGGAGGTGATCGTACTTCTCCTGCGTCAGCTCCTGGTTGCCTTCGATCAGGACCTCACCGGTCTTCGGATCGGCCACGTCGTGCGCGGAGACGCGCCCGATGACCTCGTCGAGCGTGATCGGCACCTGCTCGACGCCGGCCGCCTCCATCTGGCGGATCACCGCCCTGGTAAGCTTGCGACCTTCCTTGACGATGATCTCGTTGCTCTCGGGATGGCGGATGTCGCGGCTCGCCTTGATACCGAGCAACTGGTCGGGGCGGAACACCTTCGACGCCTTGCGGCCGTCGAGGAGAATGGTGTCACGCTTGTAGTAGTAGTTCAGCAGGTCCTCGGTCGTCATGCCGAGCGCCCGCAGCAGCACCGTCGCGTGGAACTTGCGGCGCCGGTCGATGCGCACGAACAGGATGTCGCGCGCGTCGAACTCGAAGTCGATCCACGACCCGCGGTAGGGAATGATCCGTCCCGAGTAGAGGAGTCGGCCGCTCGCGTGCGTCTTGCCCTTGTCGTGATCGAAGAAGACGCCCGGCGAACGATGCAGCTGGCTCACGATCACGCGCTCGGTGCCGTTGATCATGAAGGTCCCGTTGCGCGTCATGAGCGGGATCTCGCCGAAGTAGACCTCCTGCTCCTTCACGTTCTTGATCGACCGCACGCCGCTCTCGGGATCGACGTCCCAGATGACCAGCTGGATCGTCACCTTGAGCGGGGCGGCGAACGTCATGCCGCGCTGGTGGCACTCGTCGACATCGTACTTCGGCTCGCCGAGCGAGTAGCTCACGAACTCCAACGAGGCGGTCTCGTTGAAGTCCTTGATCGGGAACACGGATTTGAAAACGCCCTGAAGCCCCGTGTCGGCTCGACTCTCGGGGGACACGTCGCGCTGCAAGAACTCGTCGTACGACCGCTGCTGGATGTCGATGAGGTTGGGGATGTCGACGATCTTCTTGATCCGACCAAACGTGCGTCGCAGCCGGAAATTGTTCGCGACCTGTACAGAACTCATGCCGTGCCTTTCTTCATGAAGCGGGGGCACCCGCCCCCGTTTCGCTGCCCTCGAACCGTCGCTCCCTCGAACCGGCCAGACGAGACTACTTGATCTCGACCTGACCGCCGGCCTCTTCGAGCTTCTTCGCGATGCTCTCGGCCTCGGCCTTGTTGACGCCCTCCTTGACGTTCTTCGGAGCGCCGTCGACGAGATCCTTGGCTTCCTTGAGGCCGAGACCGGTGAGCTCGCGCACGACCTTGATGACCTGGATCTTCTTGTCTCCGGCCGTCTTCAGGACGACCGTGAACTCGTCCTTCTCCTCGGCAGGCGCCGCGCCGCTACCGGCACCCGCCCCCGCGCCGGGCATCGCCGCCATCACGGGCGCCGCCGCGCTCACGCCGAGCTCGGCCTCGAGCTCCTTCACGAGCGCCGCCGCGTCCATGAGAGACATGTTCTTGATGAAGTCCTTCACCTGCTCACGCGAAACTTCAGCCATGGGACTGCTCCTCCTTCAGTTTGGGACGCGGCAACGGGGCCCGTCCGTATTGGAACTCGCTTGCGGATGGACCCCGCTATGCCTGCTTGGACTTCTCGATCGCCCCGAGGAGCCGGACCAATGACGCCCCCGGTTCTTGAATCGTACGCAACAACTGCGATGCCGGCGCCTGCAGCAGCCCGAGCAACTGCGCCATCAGCACTTCACGGCTCGGGAGCTTCGCGAGCGCGCTCACGCTGGACGCGGGCAGCGCTTCACCGTCGAGTACGCCTCCGCTGATCTTCAGCTTGTCGTTCTGCTCGGCGAACCTCACCAGGATCTTCGCCACGGCGACGGGATCCTTGCCCGTGGTCACGAGCCCCGTCGGACCGCGAAGCAGCTCGTCGAGCTTGCCGAAGGCGGTCTCTTTGATTGCGCGTCGCGTCAGCGTGTTCTTGCTCACCCGATACGACGCGCCGGCCGCCTGCAACTCGCGGCGGAGCTTGTTGAGCTGCGCGACCGTCAGCCCGCGGTACTCGGTCACGACCCCGAGGCTCGCCGCCGACAGGCGCTCGGTGAGCTGGGCGATCAATGCGGTCTTCTCTTCTCGCTTCACGACGCCTCCTCGATCAAGCAGCGACGGTCAGCGCGCGCGCCGCGTTCGCGTCGATCATCACGCCGGGGCCCATCGTCGTCGCGACGGACATGCTGCGCAGGTAGTTGCCCTTCGCCGCCGCCGGCTTGGCGCGGACGAGCGCCGCCACCAACGCCGTCGCGTTCTCGGCGAGCTTCTCGGGCCCGAACGACGCCTTGCCGATCGGAACGTGCACGATGCCCGCCTTCTCGACGCGGTACTCGACCTTGCCCGCCTTGGTCTCCTGCACGGCCTTCGCGACGTCGAACGTCACCGTCCCGACCTTGGGGTTCGGCATCAGGCCGCGCGGACCGAGCACCTTACCGAGCCGGCCGACCGCACCCATCATGTCCGGCGTCGCGATGACGACGTCGAAGTCGAGCCAGTTCTCGTCGGCGATCTTCTTGGTGAGCTCCTCGCCGCCCGCGAAGTCGGCGCCGGCGCCCTCGGCCTCCTTCACCTTCTCCCCCTTGGCGATCACGAGCACGCGCACGCTCTTGCCCGTTCCGTGCGGAAGGAGGACGGTGCCGCGGACGTTCTGATCCGCCTGGCGCGGATCCACGCCGAGCCGGACCGCGACCTCGACCGTCTCGTCGAACTTCGCGTAGCGGGCCTCGACGGCGAGCTTGATCGCCTCCTCGAGCGCGTACGCCTTCTGCGGCTCGATCTTCGCGGCGCCCGCGCGATACTTCTTTCCGTGTTTCGCCATTGTCAGCCCTCGACCACGATGCCCATGCTGCGCGCGGTTCCCTCGACGGTCCGCATCGCCGCCTCGAGACTTCCCGCCGTGAGATCGGGAGTCTTCAGTTGCGCGATCTCGCGAATCTGCTGCTTCGTCACAGTGCCGACCTTGTTCTTGTGCGGCACGCCGGAGCCCTTCTCGACGCCCGCAGCGCGCTTCAACAGCACCGACGCCGGCGGCGTCTTGGTCACGAACGTGAACGAGCGGTCCGCGTAGACAGTGATGATCACCGGAATGATCAACCCCTGCTGCGCTTGGGTCTGCGCGTTGAACTGCTTGCAGAACTCCATGATGTTCACACCGCGCTGACCGAGCGCCGGACCGACGGGCGGACTCGGATTCGCCTGTCCGGCAGAAATCTGGAGCTTGACCTCAGCGACGACTTTCTTCGCCATCGAATACCGTCCTTTACGCTTTCTCGACCTGGATGAAGTCGAGCTCGACGGGCGTCGCCCGGCCGAAAATACTGATAAGAACCCGGAGCTTACCCTTCTCCGGCTTCACTTCCTCGACCACACCGTTGAAATCCTGGAACGGTCCGTCGACCACTTTGACGTTCTCGCCGCTCTCGAAGAACACCTTCGGCTTCGGCTTGACCGCGCCCTCTTCGACCTGCTGCGCGATCTGGCGAACCTCGGTCTCCGAGATCGACGGCGGATCGGTGGCGCCCCCGACGAATCCGGTGACCTTCGGCGTCGACTTGACCACGTGCCACGTGTCGTCGTTGAGCGACATGTTCACCAAGATGTAGCCGGGAAAGAACTTGCGGGACGACGTCCGCCGCTTGCCTTTCACCAACTCGACGACCTTCTCTGCCGGCACGAGGATGTCGCCGAAGAACTCCTCCTTCCCCATGGAGCGGATGCGCTCCTCGAGAGCGGCCTTCACCTTGTGCTCGTACCCGGAGTACGTGTGCACGACGTACCACTTCTTCTCGGCCACGGCAGCGTCCGCCATCGTCACTGTACGCCCAGGAAGCGCGTGAAGAAGAACGAGATCACACCGTCCACCATCCCGAGCCACAACGAGACGATCAGCACGACCACGATCACGACGATCGTGGCGGCCACCGTCTCTTGACGCGTCGGCCAGTGGACCTTGCGCAGCTCCGACACCACCTCGTTGAGGAATTGCCGGGACTGCGGAACGATTTCCTTGACTTGTTGCAAGCGGTCGTTTGCCATCGGGTCGCTTGTCTCGTGCGCGCTTCGCGTCAGCGGCGAAGAGCGGGCCAGGCAGGATTCGAACCTGCAGCCCCCGGATTTGGAGTCCGGTGCTCTAGCCA